>NZ_CP080545.1:182500-260000 GCF_019550795.1 Paenibacillus sp. sptzw28 | reverse complement strand
GTACCCTGAGGAAGAGAAAACAATAGTGATTCCGTCAGTAGCGGCGAGCGAACGCGGATTAGCCCAAACCAGGGAGCTTGCTTCCTGGGGTTGTGGGACGTCTCACATGGAGTTACAAAGGTGTTGGGTAGACGAAGAGGTCTGGAAAGGCCCGCCATAGAAGGTAAAAGCCCTGTAGCCGAAAGTCAGCACCCTCCGAGACGGATCCCGAGTACCGCGAGACACGTGAAACCTCGTGGGAATCCGGCAGGACCATCTGCCAAGGCTAAATACTCCTGACTGACCGATAGTGAACCAGTACCGTGAGGGAAAGGCGAAAAGAACCCCGGCGAGGGGAGTGAAATAGAACCTGAAACCGTGCGCTTACAAAAAGTCAGAGCCCGTTATAGGGGTGATGGCGTGCCTTTTGTAGAATGAACCGGCGAGTTACGTTCCCGTGCAAGGTTAAGGTGAGAAGCCGGAGCCGCAGCGAAAGCGAGTCTGAATAGGGCGCATGAGTACGTGGACGTAGACCCGAAACCCGGTGATCTAGCCATGGGCAGGTTGAAGGTTGGGTAACACTAACTGGAGGACCGAACCGACTAATGTTGAAAAATTCGGGGATGAGGTGGGGTAGCGGAGAAATTCCAATCGAACTCGGAGATAGCTGGTTCTCCCGAAATAGCTTTAGGGCTAGCCTCGGAGTAAAGAGTCATGGAGGTAGAGCACTGATTGGGTGCGGGGCCCGCCAAGGGTTACCAAGTCCAGTCAAACTCCGAATGCCATGTACTTATATCCGGGAGTCAGACGGTGAGTGCTAAGATCCATCGTCAAGAGGGAAACAGCCCAGACCATCAGCTAAGGTCCCCAAGTGTGTGTTAAGTGGGAAAGGATGTGGAGTTGCCCAGACAACCAGGATGTTGGCTTAGAAGCAGCCACCATTTAAAGAGTGCGTAATAGCTCACTGGTCGAGTGACTCTGCGCCGAAAATGTAACGGGGCTAAACACGCCACCGAAGCTATGGCTAGATACGAAAGTGTCTTGGGGTAGGGGAGCGTTGTATGCAGGTTGAAGTCAGACCGTAAGGACTGGTGGACGACATACAAGTGAGAATGCCGGTATGAGTAACGAAAAGACAAGTGAGAATCTTGTCCGCCGAAAGCCTAAGGGTTCCTGAGGAAGGCTCGTCCGCTCAGGGTAAGTCGGGACCTAAGGCGAGGCCGAAAGGCGTAGTCGAAGGACAACAGGTTGATATTCCTGTACCACCGTAAGCCGTTATGAGCAATGGGGTGACGCAGAAGGGTAGTGACGCGGCCTGATGGAATAGGCCGTCCAAGCAGTGAGGCTGGTTGATAGGTAAATCCGTTAACCGATAAAGCTGGGCTGTGATGGGGAGGGAAAATTACAGTACCGAAGGTCATGTGCTCCCGCTGCCGAGAAAAGCCTCTAGCCAGGTGATGGTGCCCGTACCGCAAACCGACACAGGTAGGCGAGCAGAGCATGCTAAGGCGCGCGGAAGAACTCTCGTTAAGGAACTCGGCAAAATGACCCCGTAACTTCGGGAGAAGGGGTGCCTCGGTAGGGTGAATAGCCCGAGGGGGCCGCAGTGAAAAGGCCCAAGCGACTGTTTAGCAAAAACACAGGTCTGTGCGAAGCCGTAAGGCGAAGTATACGGGCTGACGCCTGCCCGGTGCTGGAAGGTTAAGGGAGTGGTAAGGCAACCCGAAGCTATGAACCGAAGCCCCAGTAAACGGCGGCCGTAACTATAACGGTCCTAAGGTAGCGAAATTCCTTGTCAGGTAAATTCTGACCCGCACGAATGGCGTAACGACTTGGGCGCTGTCTCAACGAGAGATCCGGTGAAATTTTAATACCTGTGAAGATGCAGGTTACCCGCGACAAGACGGAAAGACCCCATGGAGCTTTACTGCAGCTCGATATTGGACTTTGGTACGATCTGTACAGGATAGGTGGGAGCCTTGGAAGCCGGAGCGCCAGCTTCGGTGGAGGCATCGTTGGGATACCACCTGATCGTATCGGAGTTCTAACCTGGTACCGTCATCCGGTACAGGGACCGTGTCAGGTGGGCAGTTTGACTGGGGCGGTCGCCTCCTAAAATGTAACGGAGGCGCCCAAAGGTTCCCTCAGAATGGTTGGAAATCATTCGTAGCGTGCAAAGGCATAAGGGAGCTTGACTGCGAGACCTACAAGTCGAGCAGGGACGAAAGTCGGGCTTAGTGATCCGGTGGTACCGCATGGAAGGGCCATCGCTCAACGGATAAAAGCTACCCTGGGGATAACAGGCTTATCTCCCCCAAGAGTCCACATCGACGGGGAGGTTTGGCACCTCGATGTCGGCTCATCGCATCCTGGGGCTGAAGTAGGTCCCAAGGGTTGGGCTGTTCGCCCATTAAAGCGGTACGCGAGCTGGGTTCAGAACGTCGTGAGACAGTTCGGTCCCTATCTGTCGCGGGCGTAGGAAATTTGAGAGGAGCTGTCCTTAGTACGAGAGGACCGGGATGGACGTACCGCTGGTGTACCAGTTGTTCCGCCAGGAGCACCGCTGGGTAGCCAAGTACGGACGGGATAAGCGCTGAAAGCATCTAAGCGTGAAGCCCCCCTCAAGATGAGATTTCCCAATTCGTAAGACCCCTGGTAGACGACCAGGTTGATAGGTTCGAGGTGGAAGCGCAGCAATGCGTGCAGCTGACGAATACTAATCGGTCGAGGGCTTATCCTACGAACGTTCACCTGAACGTTCACTTCGCACGCTGCTCTTAGGTTAACGTAAGACTAAAGGGGTTTCACAACCGTTTGTATCCAGTTTTCAAGGCGCAACCGCTTTGAACTGATTTTTGGGGCAACCAAAAATCCTGTTTGGTGGCGATGGCGGAGGGGAACCACGCGTTCCCATCCCGAACACGACCGTTAAGCCCTCCAGCGCCGATGGTACTTGGACCGCAGGGTCCTGGGAGAGTAGGACGCTGCCAAGCACGAGAAACCGACTGCATTTTGCAGTCGGTTTTTTGTTGTTTTTGTTGTGTTACCATTGTTTGGATCATTACATAGACGGTTAAAAACAAAAAAGGAAGTCCATAAGACTTCTTCAATACTTTAACGATGGTAGCAGTTAATCTCCTTTGATTGAATCTTAAGAATGCCGTCTCGACTGAATTTGCGCAACCGGCGAAGAATGACGATTCGCGGTATGAGAAACCATAGATGCCAGCTGATCAAACTGATCATTTGCGCTTCATTCGCCCATGGATATACGATGCAGACCGTGGCCAAGCCAAGCCACAGCAGATGACGATGTAATCGGCGATACACCGAAAGTTCAATATGCGCAATTGGAATATATCCAACCCAAGGAGGCGTTAACCTCCACCCCCAGCGTCGGCTGTCCGGTATATCTACACGAAGCAGCGTGAGACGAATAATGATAAAATGGACCAACTGTGTGCAAGAAATACCGAGTACTATTGCGATGAAGCCGTCAAATTGATACATGGCTATCTGGAATACGATAAGTATGAATGCGATTACATAATGGCTCCATAGGAGTTCTTTACGGACCGGGATTTTACGGACGAGCTGGTACTGATATATGGTCGCTTTTTTTTGTTCGGCAAGGCTACCTCTCATAATGTCAACATCCTTTCGTCTACTACGACAATGTATCGGAAATTGCAGCGTAATTATGAAGACCGTCTTTCCTGAAAAAGGCAGATAAATCATTCACCATTACTGCCCAATCAACATAATATGTAGCAGAACTATTTGAAATGGGCTATGAAACAAGTATAAATTGCTAGACTATGTGGCATAATAGAAGCAATGACTTAATTTGTTTAGATGAGGCGGTGAAGATGATGGAAGAAAGACTCGGGAATTACTGCATAATCTGTGGTCAGGAAAAATTGGAAGGCTTGCGAATTATTGATGAATTTATTTGTGAATCATGCGAAGTGGAGATGGTCAGAACGGAAGTCCAGGACGAGAAGTATCCTTTCTTTATTCATCAGCTTAAAAGGATTTGGGTTCAGAAGAATGCGTGAGTATAAATACGGGAGACACATCAAATATAATCCTTGGCATCTCGAGTTTGATAATCTCGGGAAGGTCAGGGATTATATTTTTTTACCCTCATCATCGTGCGTCACTCTGTGAATGTTTATGTAAACGCGAATTTCAAGTATGATGAAAGTAATCGCGTTAGTTTATGGGAAAGGGAGATACAGCAGGTATGACCAGCGTCAATGAGAAATGGAATGCACCGCTATATGAGGCATTAACCGTGTTGGCGAATAGCCGCCCAGTGAGTTATCATGTGCCTGGTCATAAATATGGCCAATCGGTGGAAAAATTGAAAACGGTTGATCCACATGCCGTGGAGATTTTTCAATCGATTATGTCGATTGATGTCACGGAGCTATCGGTAACGGATGATCTACACATGCCTACCGGTGTAATTGCGGAGGCTGAGGAGCTCGCAGCACAAACGTTCGGTGCTGAGAAAACCTACTTTCTTGTAGGAGGGAGTACCGCCGGGAATATCGCGATGCTGCTGGCCACCTGCAATCCTGAAGATATCATCATCGTACAACGAAACGTGCATAAATCGATTCTAAATGGGTTATCGCTTTCAGGTGCCAGGGCAGTTTTTGTGGCATCCCAACGAAGTTCGGAAATCGGAATGAATGGTATCCCTTCATTACCCGATATTGAAGAAGCTTTGGGCATGTATCCGGAGGCACGTGCGGTCCTCATCAGTAATCCTAGCTACTACGGAGTTAGCATCGATCTGAGACCTTACGCGGAGCTTGTTCATAAACATGGTATACCTCTGCTGGTCGACGAAGCTCATGGGGCGCATTACGGGCTTCATCCGGAGCTTCCGCGCTCTGCGCTGCAAGCAGGTGCAGATGTTGTGGTTCAATCAACACACAAGACTCTGCCTGCGCTTACGCTGGGCGCTATGCTGCATACTCAGGGGGCAAGAATTGATCGCGATGCACTGCGGCATTCCCTTGCGATAGTACAAAGCTCAAGTCCGTCATATCCGATAATGGCTTCATTGGATATTGCCCGGGCAATGATTGATAAATTCGGATACAGTTTATTTGAAAAAGGGTTAACGGCGGCGGAGCATTTAAAAAAATGGATTATGGAGTCGGCAACGTTCTTGGAGATTTCTGGCGGACTAAAAAATACACATATTAATGGAGTAACAGATCCGCTCCGACTCGTCATAAAGCACCGCAAAGGCATATTATCAGGTTTTGAATTGCAGCGTAGGCTGGAGCAATACGGCTGTTGGACCGAGATGGCTGATCCGCTTCATGTCGTAATATTAATCGGTTTGGCACCGACCGATGAAGACATCGAGAAATTGAAATTAGCGTTAACGGCGATTTCGAAAGAGCATCTGACAAACCCGCTAGCCCTAAATAGTCAAAATTTATCGATTGGACACAAGTACCAACGTATCTCAAAGCCCGTCCAATTACCGAGGCGTAATATACAAAAGTCGGCTTCCGAGATGGTTCGCCCTTGTAACGCAGCCGGAAGGAAGTCGGCAGAGGCGGTAATTCCTTACCCGCCTGGTATTCCGATATTGTACCCAGGTGAGACCGTTATGCCGGATACTGTCTCATATATCGAGCAATTAGCTGAATATGGCGCAAAATGTCAAGGAGTGACCGATCCATCGCTTAAGACTATAGCTGTTCTTCGAGAGAGCTAACCGTTTACGCATGGGATTGGCTTTGTTATGATAAGGGTATTAAGAGGATAGAGGAGTTCTTGTGTGAAAAAAGGATGGTTTTTGACGATAGAGGGCGGAGAGGGTGCCGGTAAAACGACACTTATAGAAGGACTCGCGCGTACACTGAGAGCAAGAAACCTCCGCGTTATGACAACGCGTGAGCCGGGAGGGATCCTGATCGCGGAGCAAATTCGCGGAGTTATTCTTGATAAGGCGAATACTTCTATGGAAGCAAGAACCGAAGCGCTTCTTTACGCCGCGGCGAGAAGACAGCATTTGGTAGAAAAGGTAAAACCAGCGCTTGCCGAGGGTATATTCGTCATATGTGATCGGTTTGTCGACAGCAGTCTTGCTTATCAGGGCTACGCTAGAGGGCTCGGGATCGATGAAATATGGTCGATTAACCGTTTTGCCATTGAAGGCTTGATGCCTCAGCTGACCCTATGGATGGATATTTCCCCGGAAGCCGGACTTGCGCGCATTCATCAAGCAGATAATAGAGAAATCAATCGCCTTGATCTCGAAGGACTTGATTTTCACCGGCTGGTGAGGGAAGGCTATATGCAGCTGATGGAGAGCGAACCAAACCGAATTATCAGACTTGATGCCGAAAAGACCGCTCAAGAGGTTTTTAATAACGCAATTGAAATCATAAACCAACGATTTAAAGGATTATATGAGAGCAATGTCTAAATCATATAGATAAATATTCATAAGCAGATCAAAGATATAAGGATTAAGGTTAATTATCGGGAGGGATATCGATGAAACTGGTGATTTCGATCGTACAGGATAAAGACAGCAACCGTTTGTCGAATGCGCTTGTCCGCGAGGGCTTCAGAGCGACAAAGCTCGCAAGCACGGGTGGATTTTTAAGGGCGGGAAATACGACATTCATGATCGGAATCGAAGACGAGCGGGTGCATGAAGTGCTGCAGGTCATTCGATCTAATTGCAAGGTGCGCGACCAGCTTGTTTCACCGGTATCACCAATGGGCAGTACGACGGATGCTTATATTCCGTTTCCAGTGGAAGTACAGGTAGGTGGAGCCGCAGTATTCGTCGTACCGGTAGAACGATTCGAACATTTCTGACTGGGCGTGATTAGCGATGAAAATTAATCCCGGATGGCGCCCTATCGGTCAAGACCGCACTCGGTCTGATTTAGGTTCAAGGCCGATACAGCCGAAAAACTTTACCGATATCATGCAGCATCAGGACGAGCAGAGAACGATGGAACAGCTGCAGCGGCAGCTGCAGGATATTCATAATCAAGGTGAACGGCTTGCGAGGTCAATGACTGTACGTGAGCTGCAGCTTTATAGGAAAATGGTAAAGCAGTTTCTGGAGGATACTGTCGGGCGCGGCGTTGGAATGAAGGAAACTCGCGGGTTTGACCGTCGCGGTCGGACGAAGCGATATAAGCTTCTTGATGAAGTCGATTCTGCCTTAATAATGATAGGTGAAGAGCTCCTTGAAAGCGAAGAAGGACGACTTGAGCTGCTGCAGAAGATCGGGGATATCCGCGGCATGCTAATCAATTTGTTTTTTTAATCCCTCCCATTGGATAGGAAAGGGAAAGGAAAAGACTGTCATGAATATCGGACAACTTGCCGGACAACCTAAAGCGAAACGGATTTTGCAGCATGCACTTACAAGCGGCAAGGTCTCACATGCCTATTTGTTCACCGGCCCTCCGGGAAGCGGCAGAACAGCAATGGCAATGGCATTTGCCAAAGCATTATTCTGCACAAGCTGCAGTGACGATGCTTGCGGAGAATGTCTCTCATGCCGGAAATTCGAGCACGGTAATCAACCGGACCTCCATCTCATTGAGCCGGATGGCAGCTCGATCAAAATCGACCAAATTCGCGAGCTCCAGCGTGAGCTGGCTTACCGTAATACTGGCGCTCAGCGCAAAGTGTATATTATGCAGCGGGCAGAGACAATGACGCAGCAGGCCGCAAACAGTTTGCTGAAGTTTTTGGAAGAACCGCAGAGCCCGGTCGTAGCTATTTTACTTACAGAGAATCGACAAGCAGTCCTTCCGACGATCCGTTCCCGCACGCAGTGGGTCCCTTTCCTGCCTCTTGCGCCGCACGATATGCTCCAGAGGCTGGTTTCCGAAGGCGTACCGCAGCTATTGGCGCGGGCTGCCGTTCACCTGTCATCCGGATTGGATAGCTGCAGGGCAATCATCCAGCAGAATGGATTTGCAGAAATGAGAAACGTAGTGATACAATTAGGAAAGGACAGTCTGAGCCGATTCACCGCGGCAATGATATCCGCCCAGCAGCAAATATTTAAAACGGAGCTTGGCGAGCAGCCGCAGCTGCTGCTGTCGATGCTTGTATTATGGTATAAAGATATGATTCATTTTCAAGCAGGAAGACAAGAAGCGATTGTTTTCATAGATCAAGTGGATTGGATTGGCAAACATGCATACGGACGCACGGCTAACGAATGGGTCCAATGTATCGAGCATACGCTCGAAGCAGGTAAACGAATGCGCTCACATGTACCGCCGCAGCTGGCGTTTGAGCAAATGCTAATCCGCATACAGGAGGGGTGAGTGATTGTATAACGTCATTGGCGTCCGCTTCAAGAAAGCGGGCAAAATCTATTACTTTGATCCGGTTGAGTTCCCTGTCGACAAAGACCAACATGTGATTGTAGAGACTGCAAGGGGAATCGAATACGGTAAAGTTGTGGTAGGACAGAAGCAAGTCGGTGAATCTGATGTCGTCCTTCCACTAAAGAAAGTCATAAGAATAGCCGTTGACAACGACGCCAAAATTGTTGACGAGAATAAGGCCGCAGCCCGTAATGCGTTTGCGACCTGTCTCGATAAAATAAAAGATCATCAGCTAAAGATGAAGCTTGTAGACGTTGAGTTTACCTTTGACCGCAATAAAATCATTTTTTATTTCACGGCAGAAGGCAGAGTCGACTTTCGAGAGCTGGTAAAGGATTTGGCAAGCATTTTCCGTACACGGATCGAGCTTAGACAAATTGGAGTTCGTGATGAAGCGAAGATGCTGGGGGGTATTGGCCCTTGCGGCCGAGTACTATGCTGCTCGTCTTGGCTCGGCGATTTCGAACCGGTATCAATAAAGATGGCAAAAGACCAGAATTTATCACTGAATCCGACAAAAATATCCGGGTTATGCGGAAGATTAATGTGCTGCTTGAAGTACGAGCACGATAACTACGAGAGTGTTAGGGAAGAGCTCCCGGCTGTCGGTAAAATTGTCGTCACCTCATTAGGTGAAGGCAAAGTAACGGGAATTAATGCCGGTACTAAATCCGTGTTCGTCCAGTTGTTTGAAGGCGGAAAGCCGAAGGAATTGCCTCTGGACGATGTCGTAGTGAAGTAATTCTATCCGTTTAGTCCGAAGCCGAACAGTCTTTGGGGTGGGAACTTGAATAAGAAGGATCTATTTAGCCAAATGGACAAGCTGGAATCGAATATGGGAAGCCTGCACGTTGAGCTTGGAGCGCTGAAACAACAGCTTAAAGCACTGCTCGAGGAAAACAAGAGGCTTAGCATAGAAAACCAGCAGTTGCGCAAAATATTTAAGCGGGAAACCGCTATCCACGTCTCACAGCTGGAACCGGCTGTAGTAACCGCATCCTCTACCAACTCTTTATCAGCCGAATTGCCGCAAATGCCAGTGGACCAAGCCACTGCCGTGGGCGAAGGATATGATAATTTGGCGCGTTTATATCATGAGGGATTCCATATTTGCAATTTATATTATGGACACTTGCGTACGGAAGGCGACTGTTTGTTCTGCCTTTCATTTCTGAATAAAGAATAACCGGACAAGACCCTTACACAAAGGGTCTTGTTTGCTTCTATTTAAGGTATGAATGCTTGAATAGCGTCTGCTTTTTCGTTTATGCTGAGTAGCATGGACCAGGAAAACCGGGTTTTAATTAGAAAAGAAACGAGGGTTATGGCGTCGTGTCGAAAGATGTTGCACTTGAACCGAATGAACGACTGGATGATCTATTGACGCATCAACTGCACATCATCCAAAGCCGCGAGGTTTTCAGCTTCTCGATGGATGCAGTCCTACTGGCAAGATTCGCCGGCATACCGCCGCGGGGAAAAGTATTGGATTTGTGTACGGGCAATGGCGTAGTACCGCTGCTGCTGTCCACTCGCACGAAAGCTACAATTACCGGTGTTGAAATTCAGCCGAAGCTTGCCGATATGGCGCGGCGCAGTGTTGAGTGGAATAGACTGGGTGACCAGATTGTTATACATGAAGGAGATCTTCGTACTTTCTACGAGCATTCGGGATACGGAGTATACGATGCAATTACCGTTAATCCTCCGTATATGCCGGCAGGCAGAGGAGACCATAGTGAGAATGAATATGTCGCTATGGCCAGGCATGAACTTAACGGTTCGCTGGATGATATCGTTGCCGCATGCGCCAAGCTTGTGCGGACGGGCGGGAGAGTCTCAATGGTTCATCGTCCGTCAAGGTTTATTGAAATTATTGAAACACTGAGAAGATGGAAGCTGGAGCCTAAAAGGATCCGATTTGTTCATCCCCATCGTGAAGCCGAAGCCAATATGGTTCTTATTGAAGCGGTAAGGGACGGAAAGCCCGACATAAAACTCCTGCCGCCGCTCATCGTCTATAACGAAGACAAGCACTATAATGAAGAAATAATAAGGATATATTACGGGAACAAGGATTCCGGAACGAGGGATACGCCGACATGAAGGTGCAGAGCAGTTTTTCCAAATCTAATGATAACGGGACAAGCCCGAAAACGGGTACATTATTTTTAGTCGGAACACCAATTGGAAATTTGGAGGATATGACGTTCAGGGCTATCCGTACATTAAAGGAAGTATGGCTTATTGCTGCCGAGGATACCCGACAAACCCGCAAGCTGCTTACGCATTTTGAAATATCGACACGTCTAGTCAGCTATCATGAGCATAACAAGGAAGCCAGTGGGAATGAGCTCATTCGTTTGTTGGAAGAGGGTCATTCGATCGCCCTTGTGAGCGATGCCGGGCTGCCGGCAATATCAGACCCGGGCGCCGACCTGGTCGCAGCTGCGGTGGAACGGGAAATTGCCGTCGTTCCAATCCCCGGTGCTAATGCAGCACTGTCCGCGCTAATTATATCGGGACTGCCAACCGATAGATTTCTGTTCACGGGTTTCCCCCCGCGCGAGCGCAAATCGCTTCGTGATTGGCTTGAGCGCATGCGAAGACAGGAAGGCACGATCATTTGCTATGAATCGCCGCACCGGGTGGCCAAGACGCTTGCCGCCATGCTCGAGCAATGGGGCGACAGGCCGGCAGCTATGGTTCGGGAGCTAACCAAACGACATGAGGAAGCAGTCAGGGGAAGGGTTTCGGAGTGCATGGCATGGCTTGCCGAACATCCTCCGCTCGGCGAATACTGTTTGGTTATTGCCGGGGCGGATCCGGCAGATGCGAAGAACCTGCAGGGGGATGAGCCTCCTTGGTGGTTGCAGCTTGACCTTGAAGAGCATGTGCGGCACTATGAGGCTGAGACTGGGGATCGTAAGGATGCAATGAAACGGGCAGCTGTGGACAGAGGGCTGTCAAAGCGGGAAGTATATAACGAGATCATGAAGAAATAGAGGAATAAAAAAAGGGCCTTCCTGACATTAGTCGTTCAGGAAGGCAGTAGGAGTATAAAAAAGGTTAGAATTAACAAGTCCAATAATCGTATTATAACCTATAATTGCGAATTTGTCTCTTATTTTGTTAAAGGAGTCGGCATTTCGGTTAAACAGGCGTTGCAGACGATTTTTCCTTTAAAATAAGTTACATTCTCTGCATTGCCGCAGAAAATACAAGCAGGCTCGTATTTCTTCAGCATAATGCGCTCACCGTCGACATAAATTTCAAGCGCATCCTTCTCGCCGATTCCAAGCGTCCGACGCAATTCGATTGGAATAACAACACGTCCAAGTTCGTCTACTTTCCGTACAATGCCAGTAGATTTCATCATAGTTTATCCAAATCCCCTCTCAAAATACTTATTTCGTCATCATTCGACAAAGTTCTATCATTTCCTGTATCTATAGTACCAACGTTTCCCATAATAGTCAACCATGAAATGACCGCGTAAATTGTCGTAATTGGCTGCTATAGCTATAGATACGGTTTCCGAAGCGGTATACACTAGCTAGAAATGGACTATTTCTGGAAATTAATTAACGACATATTTCGACAAACTATCGACATTTCGTGTCGAAATTATGAACGGGAGGAATGAGTAATGATTCAGGCCCAACACTCGTTAGCGGAAGAAAAAGTTTTCAAGGATCCGGTTCATAAATACATCTATGTACAAGATCAAACGATCTGGAATTTGATCAATACAAAAGAGTTTCAACGGCTTCGGCGAATCAGGCAGCTTGGTACCTCCTATTTGACCTTTCATGGAGCAGAGCACAGCCGATTCTCGCATTCACTGGGTGTTTATGAAATCACCCGGAAAATAATTTCTCAGTTCGAGCGCGGAGGATATCCCGATTGGCCGAGGGAGGAAAAACTCGTGACGCTGTGCGCGGCGCTGCTCCACGATGTTGGCCATGGGCCCTTCTCACACTCTCTCGAACAGGTATTTGATACCAATCACGAAGATTGGACATGCCGTATTCTTCTGGAAGATACCGAGGTGAATCGCGTGCTTTATGAATTCGATTCATCATTACCTGAGCGAGTAGCGGCCGTTATTCGAAAAACCTATAACCAGCCGATCGTGATCAGTCTCGTATCGAGTCAAATGGATGCGGACAGGATGGATTACCTCCTGCGCGATGCCTATTACACCGGTGTCAATTACGGCACCTTCGATCTGGAACGTATTCTTCGGGTGCTTCGGCCGCATCAAGGGCAAATCGTCGTCAAGGAAAGCGGAATGCATGCCGTCGAAGATTACTTGATGTCTCGTTACCAGATGTACTGGCAGGTTTATTTTCACCCTGTAACCAGGAGCTCTGAAATTATACTCCGACAAATATTTCGCAGAGCACGTGAGCTTTATGGGGGTGGGTACGCCTTTGCATGGATGATTGAACCGCTAAGGCGTTTGTTGGACGACACACTGGATGTCGAAAATTACCTTTCACTTGACGAAGCTCTTGCACAAACCACCTTCATGCAGTGGACGAAAGAGGGCGATCCGCTGTTATCGGATTTGTGTTCCCGCTTTCTGAACAGAAAGTTATATAAATATGCTGCGGTGGACAAACCGGATGAAGAGCTCTGGCAGAATATTCGCGGGCAATTTGCTGCTATCGGGTTAAACCCGGACTACCACTTTGAAATCGATTTTCCTTATGATATGCCTTATGATGTATATCGACCGGGCCTATCATCGAACGATAAAGAAGAGAAACCGCCAATCCTTCTTCTAGGCCAAGATGAACGGTTGTCCGAAATTTCCGAACGATCGGACATAATAAGATCAATAACCGGCCTACACCAAGGGAAATACCACCTGTATTACCCTGAGGAACGACTGCTTGAATCAGCCGGTAAATTGCAGCCGCGGATACTTGAATATTTTGGTTTACTATAGAAGGGAGACAGTTGGAAAAGCATGTTAATCGACACGCATACGCATTTGGATTCGCATAAATTCGACTCAGACCGCGTAGAGGTTATTGAGAGGGCGCGGGCGGCAGGTGTTTATAAACTCATAAATATCGGTTTTAACCGGGAGACGATTCAGACTACGATGGCCCTCGCTGAGCAGTATGATTTCATATATGCCGTAGTAGGCTGGCATCCCGTGGACAGTATTGTTATGCTCCCCGAGGATCTCGAGTGGATAGGGTCGCTTTGCGCGCATAATAAAGTCGTTGGAATTGGCGAGATCGGACTGGATTATCATTGGGACACCTCGCCAAAGGATGTTCAGCAGCGTGTCTTCCGCCAGCAGATACAGCTTGCTCAGCAGAAACGTAAGCCTATCGTCATTCATAACCGCGACGCCCATGAGGATATCGTCAGAATCTTAAGGGAAGAAAACGCGAAAGATGTTGGGGGAGTTATGCACTGTTTCTCGGGAAGCTGGGAAACGGCCAAGCAGTGCCTGGATATGAACTTCTACATTTCGTTCGGTGGACCGGTGACATTCAAAAACGCGCGTATTCCTAAAGAGGTGCTGTCGCGGGTGCCGCTTGACAGGCTGCTCATTGAGACCGATGCTCCGTATTTGGCTCCTCACCCGCACCGTGGAAAGAGGAACGAATCAGCTTTCGTCCGTCTTGTAGCAGAAACTGCAGCGGAAATAACAGGAAAAACATTGGAAGAAATTACTAGAATTACGACCGAAAATGCTTTAAAATGTTTTAGTATTGAGTGAAACATGCTTAGAAATCAAGTATTTGAGACATATACGGTGAAAAAACTAATTTTGATTGGAGTAAATGCTTGATTTTCACTTGATTTTCCTTAAAATTCGTTAAAATCGCTCTTAATCACTTCTTTACAATTTGGCGCAAAAGACGGTATCATTCATCTCAGAGCTTAAAAATTTATATTCCTTTTTCTAAAATAACGCTTAATCTCCGAAATCGGAGAGCGGGGGAACCAAATGTTGAAACAGTTCGTATCATCGAACGGTTTGGACGTTGACTTCTCTAGGGGTGAATTTTGCGGAGGCTGAAAATTGCCGAAAGCAAATAGGGCGACTCTCTCGCCCGAATCCGACAGCTAACCTCGTAAGCGTAATAAGAGAGATCAACCTCGTGCATCTAATCCATGTCCCATTGTCATCTCGGGAAGCCACGAAACAGATCCTCTGTCGTCGGCTTCCTTTTATTTTTGAATATTGCGTAAACTGACGACATAGGGTTTATCATGGAGGTGAGCATAAGGAGGAAAAGGAGTGGCGTGCGTGCACGTCAACTAAACGAATAGTACCGTCAAATGTAATCATGCTTAAACAAGGGCGACGGGGCTATGAAGGAGGACCGAAGAAGTGGGCGCACTCCAGCTTAAGGACACCCATGGTAAACGATCATCCAGCATGTCTATCCCATTGCGATGGAAGCATGAGAACGTGCGTTTAATTGTACTAAGCGCTCTGATCTCAATCGCTATGACTTTCATGTTTCTGGTGTTGTTGTACGGAACGGCTGACAAGCACGTCTCCGTAGTAGTGAACGGACGAGAAACCATTGTCTCTACGAAACAATGGGTCCTTCAACGCCTACTGGATGAACAAGCCATCACGATAGGACAATATGACAAAGTGTCATTACCGCTTAATTCGGCAATTAAGGATGGCGACCGAATCGTCATCAGTAAAGCGGTACCGCTCCACGTGAAGGCTGACGGCAAGGTAAGAACGTTGTACACGACTGAAAGAACCGTTAAGGCGGCGATCGACGGGGCTGATATATCGATACGCGGTCAAGATAAAGTACAGCCTTCCCCGGATGCGGCTGTCGAGCCGAATATGACTGTTACGGTTACCCGGATCGACAAGAAATACTCGGAAAGTTCGTATAAAGTTCCTTTCTCCATTGTGAAGAAGGAAGACCCTAAGCTAGCCCAAGGCAAACAAAAGGTGGTCCAGACCGGCAAAGAAGGAACCGTGGTCAAACGGTTTGAGAATGTTTTTGCCGATGGCGTGCTTGTATCGCAGTCGATGGTTACCAAACTCACACAAGCTTCATCCGTCGATCAAGTCGTTGCAGTCGGAACGAAGAAGCCTGAGCCAAAGGTGACAACGCTCACGGCAAAGACGCCAAGTATCTCAACCCTTACAAAGCGCGGCATTACGTTAAAAACTAAGAAAACGCTGAAGAACGTTACATTGACCGCATATACAGCCGGTGTAGCTTCGACCGGGAAAAGCAAATCGCATCCTCAATATGGAATTACCGCCTCCGGTGCTTACGTCAAGGAAGGTCGGACGATCGCCGTGGATCCGGATGTGATTCCGATCGGATGGTGGGTATATATAGAAGGCATCGGCTTCCGCCGTGCTGAAGACACGGGCAGTGCAATTCAAGGAAATAAGATTGACGTTTATTTCGAAAGTGAATCGTATGCCGAGAAGTTCGGACGGAAGCGGGGCTACACCGTTTACGTGCTTGGGCCGAAGAAGCCGGAATCGGTCTGACCTAAAGAAGCTTCTATAAAGGTTTTAACTCATTCATATCGTATTTTAAACGTAAATATGCCATGATAAGAAGAGGCGCTGCCTCTTCTTTTTGTATGTTTGTCTGAAGGGAATGGATCGATCGGTATGATCAATGAAATTATCGTTGTTGAGGGCAAGGACGATACGGTGGCAATCAAGCGGGCGGTCGATGCCGAGACTATAGAGACTGGCGGCTCGGCGGTCGGCGAGGATGTTCTTAGACGGGTGGAGCTTGCTCAGCAGCGGCGCGGGGTCATTATTTTTACCGATCCTGACCATGCTGGGGAGAGGATCCGCAAAATCGTGGCGCAGCGGGTACCCGGCTGCAAGCATGCTTTTCTGCCGCAGGAGGACGCCCTCTATAAGGGCGATATCGGTGTGGAGAACGCATCGCCGGAGGCGATCAAGCGTGCGTTGGCCAATGTGCGAACGGAATCAATCGATGGGGACAGCGGCAGTGGGACAAGTCTGCCGGAGATAACGTGGGACGACCTTATGAGGGCCGGGCTGCTGGCGCACCCGCAGGCTTCGGATCGGCGTCTTCGAATGGGAAATGTACTCGGTATCGGATATGCCAACGGTAAACAGTTTTTCAAGCGATGCTCTATGTTTCGTATTACACGGAAAGAATTTGATGACGCGCTTGAGCGGATGGAGCGGGAACTCGAAGGAGGAAGACAAGCATGAGCGGACCGAACGTGTACACGGATGTGGCAACCCCGAAGCGTACGCGCGACATAATTGCCAAATACGGTTTTTCATTCAAAAAAAGTCTCGGTCAGAACTTTCTGATCGATCAAAATATATTGCGCAAAATCGTTTCCGCCGCAGAATTGGATGAATCGAAGGGCGCCCTTGAGATCGGACCAGGCATAGGCGCGCTTACACAGCAGCTTGCACAAGCGGCGGGACGCGTAACGGCCGTTGAGATTGATGATCGGCTTATTCCGATTTTACGCGATGTACTGGCGGATAGGCCTAATGTTCACATCGAGCATGGGGACGTGCTGAAGCTTAACTTAAATCAATTGATCGAACGACAATTCGCCGGTCTCAGCGGAGTCAGCGTGGTGGCGAACCTGCCGTATTATGTGACCACCCCTATTCTGATGAAGCTTCTCGAGGAGAAGCTCGCGCTTGAGCATATCGTTGTCATGATTCAGAAGGAAGTGGCTCAGAGGATGGCTGCGAAGCCGGGAGGGAAGGATTACGGCAGCCTTAGCGTTGCAGTGCAGTATTATTGTGAGCCTGAGCTTGTATGTATTGTCCCGCACACCGTATTTATCCCTCAGCCGAATGTCGATTCCGCCGTTATTAAGCTTACGGTTAGGCAAAAGCCGCCGGTTGAAGTAGCCGACGAGGCGCACTATTTCCGGACGGTTCAGGCTTGTTTTGCACAGCGGAGAAAAACGATTGCCAACAACCTGACGGCTTTCGTCGGTAAAGCCCACCGAGAGCTGCTGGGACCGCTGCTGCAGAGCTGCGGGATTGATCCATCCCGTCGGGGCGAGACGCTCTCGCTGGCCGAATTCGCGGCACTTAGCCGTGCGCTGCTGGATGCTGGATTGCCTGATCACGAGGCGGGGCTGTAAAACAATAAGCCGGAAAGCGTTCTTCAGCTAACAAAGGCAGAATTAAACCAGTCGCCCATTCGGGCTGTGGCACGTCACAGCATGGAATGGGCGATATTTTCAAACCCGGAATAAATCAACTGTGAAAGCGCACCAACGGCCCTGTCCGCCCATAGGATAGACGAAGAGGTGATTTGCCCATGAAGCAAGGGGACCTGGTCGTCCGCAAATCGTATGGCGGGGACGTCCTTTTTCGCGTTGCAATCCTTGATCGAGAAACAGCCATACTAAAAGGTACGGACTACCGGCTGCTTGCGGATGCGCCGATTCCCGACTTGACGGTCGTCCGGGATCCGGAGTTTACTGGAGCGGCCAGACAGGTTCGAATCAAAGTCAGCGAATCGATGCGCCGTATGCAGGAGCAGCGTGATAAGCAGGTAATGCAGAACGAGAACGAAATTCGTATGGTGCTGAGCCAGAGCCAGCCGTATTTCGAAGTGCCCGGAAAAGTGCTTCACTTGGACGGGGATGTCAACTATTTGAAGAAAAGCATGCAGCTCTATACGCAGATGCGTGTCCCGGCGCACGGAATTCATGTACATGAGTCACAAATGCCGGATATGGTCCATCGGCTTCTGCCGCAGGTAAAGCCAGACATTATCGTCATAACCGGTCACGACGGCGTGCTTAAAATCAGAGAGTCCAATGATTTAAAAAGCTTATCGAGTTATAAGAATTCATTAAACTTCGTTAACTCTGTCAGAATTGCGCGCGAGTATGAGAAAAGCCGTGACGGCCTGATCATTATTGCCGGGGCCTGCCAGTCGCACTATGAGGCGCTGCTGCAGTCCGGGGCGAATTTCGCCAGTTCACCCGGTCGAGTGTTGATCCATGCCCTGGACCCGGTTTATGTTGCTATTAAAGCGAGCTATACGTCAATCCGCGAGACGATCAATCTTGCGGATGTCATTCACGGCACCATTAGTGGCATCGACGGTGTCGGCGGGATTGAAACACTGGGTAAATACCGAGTCGGATTACCGAAGCCGAAAGCGCTAACCGGCGTGAAGCCAACCATTTAATATTCCTCATTTCGGACATATTATACGTTATGATGAAAAAAATGGGCTTTTCGATGTTGACAATTCGTTTACTCCACTGTTATAATTATAACTTTTTGACAAATCACCTCTTTTTAGTTATAATGGACGAGGAAAGAGGTGGTAGTGGACAATGGCAAAAAATGCACTGATGGAGATCAAACGCAGTCTGGAAATCCATGTCGGCTCCAAAATACGTCTTCGAGCAAACGGTGGTCGCCGCAAGACCATTGAAAGAACCGGCGTGTTGGAAGAAATCTACCCTTCTGTATTCATTGTCAAACTGGACGAGGAGCAGCATGCTTTTAAGCGTGTATCCTACAGCTATGCGGATATCTTGACCGAGTCGGTTGAAGTCACTGTCGATAGCGATGACGGCCAAGTTCGCATAACGTATCATTAAAGCGTAAATGATCCAGTTTAAATAATCCGGGCGCTGACGCAAAGTCGGCGCTCTTTTTTTCTTCGTTCAGCGGCGATCAGTGCAAATCCCGGTGCGCATGAGAACCGTTAATTCACACATACTAACGCTAACACACAAGATGAAGGAGGATGCACCATGAGTCGTAAACGGCGTAGCGTGATGAGCGACCAGTTGAAGAATGAACTGGCTAAGGATTTAGGCTTTTATGAGACCGTACAGAATGAGGGTTGGGGTGGAATAAAGGCCAAGGACGCCGGCAATATGGTGAAACGGGCGATTCAGTTGGCAGAGCAGGCCGCAGCGAAACAAACGCAGCAGGCCGCTCAACAAACCGAATATGCGCGCCCTGCTCAGCAAACAACGCGGCCTACGCAGCAAACGCAATATGCGCAGCCCGCCCGGCAAACCGGATATGCACAGCCTGCCCAGCGTTCTCCCTACATCCAGCAGACGCAGGGGGCGCGGACGCCGAACATCCCGTCTTACATGCAGCAATCGCCTCAGACGCAGCAGCCACCTCAATACCGGCAATAACACTGCCTTAAGCCGGATATGAGCATTACCGAGAGCTAAGATGACCAAGCCCCCCGAAGGGGCTTGAAGGACGTCTTAGCTTTTCTTATAGCCTTTTGTTAAAATACAAGGAAGTGTACTGATCCTCCATACATAACGAACGGGTGAAAAAAGAAATGAAAGTGTATGAAAAAGCTCCGGCAAAGATCAATTTACTGCTCGACGTGCTGCGTAAACGCGAAGATGGTTTTCATGAAGTGGAAATGATTATGACGATGGTTGATTTGGCCGACCGCTTGGAGATGGAAGAGCTCCCGCGGGATACGATTATTATATCTAGTCAGGCCGGTTACATTCCGTTGGATGAGAAGAATCTAGCGTTTCAAGCGGCTAAACTTATCAAAGACCGTTACGACGTCCGAAGAGGCGTTTATATCCATTTGGACAAAAAAATCCCCGTCGCTGCGGGCTTGGCAGGCGGAAGCAGCGATGCGGCCGCCACGCTTCGGGGCCTAAACCGGCTGTGGGGGCTCAGTATCCCGGAGAGCGAGCTATGCACGCTCGGGGCCGAGCTCGGTTCGGATGTGCCGTTCTGCGTGACTGGCGGTACTGCAATTGCGCGCGGGCGGGGCGAGAAGCTTGAGCGCATCGATAACCCGCCCCAGTGCTGGGTTGTGCTTGCCAAGCCGCCGATTAACGTTTCGACGGCTGACGTGTACGGTAAGCTGCGGGCATCGGAACTGAAGAACCATCCTTCAACAGCAGGAATGCTTCGTGCGATCGCGGAAGGGTCATTTGCCGGGATTTGCGAGCATCTCGGCAATGTCCTCGAGAATGTGACGCTCCAGCTGTATCCGGAGGTTATGCAGCTGAAGGAGATCATGCATCGTCTAGGCGCCGACGGGGTACTGATGTCGGGCAGCGGACCGACGGTTTTCGGGCTGGTAAACAAGGAAGCGAAGGTATCACGGATCTATAACGGACTTCGGGGTTTCTGCAAAGAAGTGTATGTGGTAAGAATGCTGACATGAGAAGACGTTCTTCTTGATTAAATCCGTATAAAAATGCTATATTATCATTATAATATTCGGATTTAGCCGGGGGGAGTACCTGTGAAGAAATTAAAACGAAGTGCCAGGTTAGTAGAAATGACGCAGTACCTTCTTAACCGCCCCCATACGTTAATTTCTCTTACAGCATTCGCTGACCGCTATCAATCTGCCAAATCCTCCATTAGTGAAGACCTGGCTATCATTAAAGAGGTGTTCGAGGAAGAAGGGCTTGGCGAGCTGCATACGCACGCCGGCGCGGCAGGCGGCGTCAAATTTACTCCGATGATGGGCAAGAGCCATGCGCTTTCAATAATCAACAACATTTGCCGCCAGCTGGAACAGCCCGAAAGAGTGCTTCCGGGCGGCTATTTGTATATGACCGACATGCTTGGGATGCCGGGCCTTCTGGCCGATGTGGGCAGAATGTTTGCAACCGCCTTCGCGTCATCGGATATCGATTTGATCATGACGGTAGAAACCAAGGGTATACCGCTTGCCTACGCGACGGCATCCTATATGAACCTCCCGGTCGTTATCGTACGGCGGGACAACAAGGTAACGGAGGGCTCCGCTGTAAGTATCAATTACGTGTCGGGCTCGAACAAGCGGATTCAGACGATGTCGCTCGCCCGCCGGGCGGTTAAAGAGCAATCTCGGGTGCTCATTATCGACGACTTTATGAAAGCCGGGGGCACCGTGCAGGGAATGATGGATTTGTTGTATGAGTTTAACGCGATGGTAGCCGGAGTCGGCGTGTTTGTTGAATCCGGCGAGGTAGGGACGGAGGAGCGGCTGCTGGAGGATTATGTGTCGCTCGCGAAGCTGACGGCGGTTGATCTCAAGCTGAAGCACACGACCGTTGTTCCCGGGAATTATTTTGACAATAAATAAATTTTAATAAATGGAGGAAATTACCAATTATGAAGCATGTACCGCAAATCGTCTCGACGGAAAAAGCACCGGCCGCAATCGGCCCCTATTCGCAAGCCATAAAGCTCGGCAATCTGTTGTTCACATCCGGGCAAATACCGCTGAACGCGGAAGGTCAGTTGGTCGAAGGCGGCATCGAGGAACAAACTCACCAGGTGTTCCGCAACCTGGAAGCGGTTCTGGCGGAAGCAGGAGCAACGTTCTCGGATGTGGCTAAAGCGACGGTATTTATCAAAGACATGAATCAATTCGCAGCGCTAAATTCGATTTACGCTACATACTTCGGCGACCATAAGCCGGCACGCTCAACCGTAGAAGTGGCAAGGCTTCCGCGAGACGTCCTTGTCGAAATTGAACTGATTGTATCAATAAAAGTCGAATAGAAGTCGAATAAAATCGAATGATTTTTGTAATAAAAAAATATTTTATTTTGGAGCAGAATTTTCCAAAAATATAAAGGATTTTGCATCAGAATGTGGAATTATACACCAAGTCTTTGAGAGGCAAAGGTGGTGAACACAAGTGCAAATTACTGATGTCAGACTCCGCCGTGTGAATTCCGAAGGGCGCATGAAGGCGATCGCTTCCATTACCATTGACAATGAATTTGTCGTTCACGATATTCGTGTCATCGACGGCAACAATGGAATGTTTGTGGCCATGCCGAGCAAGCGGACTCCAGATGGAGAGTTCCGCGACATCGCGCATCCAATCTCTTCCACGACCCGTGAGAAGATTCAGGCAGCCGTTCTCGCTGAGTACGAGCGCGCCGCCACGGAGGAAGAAGTGATTGAAGAAGGAGCGTAATTAGGAAATTGGGGCATTGCAGGAACTGGTCAAGAGCGAAGCGAGATCATTTGCCTTCCAGCATTCTTGGAGAGAGGGAGCCTTTACGGGCTCTCTTTTCTTTTTGTGCGGAATACGCTATATTCAGTAGAGAATTTATGAGGCAGGAGTTTGTTCCGGCCGCCCGGCGAGGTGCATCAGTATCTCATACGAAAGGTGTTCCAGGACTCACTCAACGCCTGTCTACGCCAGGAGGGACTATTTTGAAAGTAATGGCAATCGTACTCGCTGCCGGACAAGGTAAGCGGATGAAATCGAAATTATATAAAGTGCTGCACCCGGTATGCGGGAAGCCGATGGTCGGCCATGTACTGGAAACAGTCAAAGAGGCTGCTTGCGAGCGGACGGTTGTCGTCGTAGGCCATGGCGCGGAAGCGGTGCAGTCTTATGTCGGAAACGAAGCCGAATTTGTGCTGCAGGAGAGGCAGCTCGGTACAGGGCATGCGGTGCAGCAGGCGGAATCGCTGCTTGGGGGCGAACAAGGCACAACCGTGATATTGTACGGCGATACGCCGCTTGTCACATCGGGGACGATCAGAGCGCTGCTCGAGCTCCACGAGCGTAAGAAATCGGCAGCGACCGTGCTCACTGCCGTCGTCCCGAATCCGCAGGGACTAGGCCGCATCATTCGGGATGAGTCCGGCCTCGTACAGGGAATCGTGGAGCAGAAGGATTGTTCCGAGGAGCAGACTGCGATCACGGAGATCAATACCGGCATGTACTGCTTTGATAACGCAAAGCTGTTCGATGCCCTCAAACAAGTGAAAAACGATAACGCACAAGGCGAGTACTACCTCACGGATGTCATGGGAATTTTGA
Source organism: Paenibacillus sp. sptzw28 (assembly GCF_019550795.1). Taxonomy (NCBI): domain Bacteria; kingdom Bacillati; phylum Bacillota; class Bacilli; order Caryophanales; family Paenibacillaceae; genus Paenibacillus; species Paenibacillus sp. sptzw28. The sequence continues at coordinate 236,830 of NZ_CP080545.1, read as the reverse complement.
AAAATGCAGGCGAGACGATTGAAGCTTACAGGGCGTCTGATTTTGCCGAGGGCATCGGTGTAAATGATCGGGTCGGCCTCGCCGAAGCCGAGCAGCTTATGCGGGCGCGGATTGTGCGGAAGCATCAAATAGCAGGCGTGACAGTGATTGACCCGGCCGCCACATATATTGAAGCTGATGTAGTTATCGGTGCGGACACCGTTATATATCCGGGAACGATGCTCAGAGGCCGTACCAGCATTGGGGAAGACTGCGTTATCGGACCTCAGGCTGATATTACGGACACGACGATCGGCAGCGGCGTTACGGTGAAGCACTCGGTGACGGCGGAGGCGGTTATCGGCGATGAAAGCTCCGTCGGCCCTTATGCCTACATGCGCCCAGGCTCCAAGATCGGCGCCCGCTGCAAGATCGGCGACTTCGTCGAATTGAAGAATGCGGAGCTTGGAGACGATACCAAAGTATCCCATCTAAGTTATGTGGGTGACGCCAAGGTCGGCAAAGACGTCAATATCGGGTGTGGTGCGATAACCGTCAATTATGACGGTTACAACAAATCTATCACGGAAATCGGCGACAATGCATTTGTAGGGAGCAACGTCAATTTGATCGCACCGGTGAAGGTCGGGGACGGAGCTTACGTTGTCGCGGGCTCTACGATAACGCATGACGTTCCGGCAGGCGACCTCGCGATCGCGCGCGAGCGCCAAGTAAATAAGCCGGCTTATGCCGATAAGCTTCGAGCCAGAGCGAGAGCAAGGAAGGACAACGCAGGTAAACAGTAGTGCAAGCGTAAGATTCTTTAACCGGGAGAAGCGGTGCTATAACATGCCGATCCCGGTTTTTGTTTATTTCTGGCCCGTAGTGGGTATGAATATATGGTGATTGATCGTAATGTGACCGTTTCTCAAGCGAGATTTTTGAGCTTTCGAGGTCGCTATGCGAGGAAGACTCTCAAAAACAATTTTTTAGGAGGTTCCCATCATGGCCATACCTTTTAAGGCGCAGGAACGGACAGTTGGATCGCAGGGACAATTAAGAAAGTTGCGGCTTGCGGGGATCATACCCGGTGTCGTGTACGGCAAGAAGCTGAACGCGCCGCTGCCCGTCTCAGTGGATGAAAAAGAATTGATGGCGTTATTGCGCTCTCATCCGCATGCTCTGCTTGAAATAGAGCTGCCTGGCTCCGGCAAGCAGCCTGTTATTTTGACGGACGTCCAGCGCGATGCTCTCTCGCAAAGCGTACTCCATATTGATTTTCACCAAATAAATATGAATGAAACCGTCAAGACGCCGGTCCGAATCGACCTAGTGGGTGATTCGCAAGGGGTAAGGGAAGGCGGCGTACTGCAGGCCATGCTTCATGAGATTGAAGTACAGTGCTTGCCAGGCAGCATTCCGGAAGCGCTTGAGCTCGATGTAACCAACCTTCTGGTCGGCGAGAACTTGCTCGTCAGCGACCTGAAGCTGCCGGAAGGCGTTACCACGAGACTTGATCCGGATCAGGTTGTCGTCACTATTCTGGCACCGCAGAAAGAAATCACGGCCGAAGAAGCGGAGGATGCATCCGTGGAAGCGGAAGAAGCGGACAAGCGTGCGAAGGAAGCTAATATGGAAGAGGTTCATACGGAGTAAAACGTGGGAAAAAAGGGCTGCGAGAGCAGCCCTTTTATTTTTTTTCAGTAACCGGGACGGGAAACAAAGGTAAATTGCCTTCGATTGTAGAAAACATTATTAATCTTGATGTACTCAGGGCAGAATTGTTCGACGAAGCCGATATCGCTATGCTCCGCGCCCCAATAGATTTGGACCGGAACATTGGCTTCGCAATGATCCTTGAAATGAAAATCATCAAAAATCAATTGACCGTTTAAATACATCGAGTACGCTCCTTTGTATTCGAAGTTCATGGGCAATTTGCCGTCTATATACATATGACAATTGGCGTGAATGATTCGTTGCATCATTACAAAATAATTACAACAAACGCAAAACCTAAGCATATGCTTTCGAAGTGAGTTTTTGCTCAGACAGCCGCACGCTATGGCGGCAGAGTGGGCCAAGCCACGCAAAACCTAAGCATATGCTTTCGAAGTGAAGTTTTTGCTCAGACAGCCGCACGATATGGCGGCAGAGTGGGTCAAGCCACGCAAAACCTAAGCATATGCTTTCGAAGTGAGTTTTTGCTCAGATAGACGTCGCTGTGCTGGTCTATTGGGCAAAGCCACGCAAAACCTTTTTAGGAGTTGAACGATTTAAATGAAATGGATTGTCGGATTAGGCAACCCGGGCACGGCTTATCAAGGGACGCGCCACAATATAGGGTTTATGGCCGTTGATGCACTCGCGAAGCGGTGGGGTATAAGCGTAACGCAAAATAAATGTAAGGCGCTGCTGGGGGAAGGTATTGCGGCGGGCACCAAGGTCGTGCTGATCAAGCCCATGACCTACATGAATTTGTCCGGGGAAACGGTACGCGGCTTCATTGACTATTTTAAAGCGGACCTGGCAGACTGCATAATCGTATATGACGACCTCGATACCGAAATCGGTAAAATCAGGCTCCGCTATCAAGGCAGCGCAGGAGGCCATAACGGGATCAAGTCGATCATCGCGCATACGGGCACGCAAGTGTTCAACCGTGTGAGGATGGGAATTTCGAGACCGCAGCCAGGCATGAACATCGCCGATTACGTATTGTCCAATTTTCCTAAAGGAGATACGGACAAGGTTGCCTCAATGGTGGAAGAGGCTTGTGACGCAATTGAGTTCGCGCTCGGGCATCCATTCGACCAAACTATGGCCAAATTCAACCGTTAAAGTTGGCTGCAGCCGGGCATACTGAGGGTATAACGAACCTTCAGGAGGCATAATATGGCTGTAAATTATATTTGCCGGCATTGCAAGTCGGCTATCGGTTCCATTGACAGTACTACGGTTTCGGAATTTCAACTCGGGTTCCATTTCTTGACCCCTGAGGAGCGCAGCGATATAATAGCGTATAATCCAAACGGAGACGTGACGGTTAAAGTCATTTGCGACTATTGCCGAGAGGCGATTGAAACGAATCCGGAACTATCACTTGTGAGCAGTCCTTTGCAATAAGGGAAGGGTCCCGGATATCGACAAGTGAGCCTTGGCGCACGGCTGAGGCTCCTTTTGTGACGGAAACCCGCCGCTCCTTTTCCACCGTGCCCTTTTCTTGAAATTATCAGATCGTAAGGAATCCGCTGATCCCTGTTCTGGTATATTTGAGGGAAGAAACTTATATCGCAGCCGCCACACGGCGCGAGAGGTTCTTCTTGAAATATCAGAATAATAAATTTCCCCCATTCTTTTCTGATATTTCTTGGGAAGAAACTTGCATCACCGCAAGGAAGGCGATGCCGTTTCTTCTTGTGGAATGAAACGAGGTGCAGCAAAGTTGAAAGCTTTACTAGAGGCTTACGCCGCGGATATGGACTTTCAGTCGGTCGTATCCGGAATACGAAAAGGAATGCGGGAGCAGCTTGTATCGGGTCTTGCCGGATCTTCGCGGCAGGTAATGATCGGCGCGCTCATGCGGGAGCTGGGCAGGCCGATGCTGGTCGTGACCCACAATATGTTCGCAGCGCAGAAGATCGCGGAGGATTTGCTCGAATGCCTATCCGCCGAAGATGTACTCCTGTATCCCGCCAATGAATTGGTCGCCGCGGAAGCGGCTATATCCAGCCCGGAAACGCTGGCGCAGCGGATGGATGTGCTTATCCGATTGTCGCAAGGCTTTCGCGGGATTATTGTCGTGCCCTTCTCCGGCATCCGCCGGTATTTACCGATAAGAGGCGTCATGGCCGAGGCGCGCATCGAGCTGCGGGTCGGCGAGACGATGACTATGGAAGCGTTTTTACAACAAATGATAGAGCTTGGCTACGTACGGGTCGATAAGGTTGAAGGTAAGGGCGAGATGAGCGTACGCGGCGGCATCGTTGATTTCTACCCGCTCACCACTGCTCATCCTTATCGTATCGAATGGTTCGACGATGAAATTGACTCCATACGGACCTTCGATTCCTCCGACCAACGATCGATAGATAAGCTGGAGAGTTACGTGGTACCCCCATGCCAAGAAATAACAGCCGAGGCCGGCCGGTTTCAAAATGCGGCTCAGCATGCGTCCGAGCTGCTCGAGCAGCAGCTGCAGAAGATGACGGACCGGACGGCAAAGGACCGGCTGCGTGCCGAGATTGGCGCGGAGATCGATAAGCTCCGGGAGCATCAATATTTTCCGGAAATCTATAAATATATTTCACTGCTGTATCCGGAGAGACAGACACTGTTCGACTATATGCCCGAGGATACGCTGCTTATTTATGATGAGCCCACAAGGCTTATTGAAACAGGAAAACAACTGGAGCGCGATGAGGCGGAATGGGCGATGCACCTGCTGCAGAATGGGAAGTCGCTGCCCGGACTTGCGATTGCGCGGCCGTCGGAGGATGTACTCTATCACCGGCCGTTTCCGACGCTGTTCCTCTCGCTCTTTTTAAGGCAAATTCCGCATACTCAGCCGCAAAATATTTTGAACGTCGTGTGCCGCTCAATGCAAAATTTCCACGGTCAGATGAATGTTCTGAAGGCCGAGATGGAACGCTGGCGCAAATCGGGCGCCCAGGTCATGATGCTGGCGGGCAGCACGGAACGGATGGACAGGATTCGCAGGGTACTCCATGATTACGGCATTGAGCCGCCGATTCTTATTGAGGGCAACCTTCAATCGGGGTTCGAGCTTCCGTCGATTCATCTCATTGTTATCACCGAGGGCGAGATGTTCTCGCAGAAGCAGCGCAAGGCCCGGCGGATAGACAAGAAAATCGATAACGCCGAGCGGATCAAAAGCTATACCGAGCTGAAGGTCGGCGACTACGTCGTGCACCAGAACCACGGGATCGGCAAATACATGGGCATCGGCACGCTGGAAATCGCCGGTATTCATAAGGACTATATTCATATCTTGTATGCGGGCGGCGATAAGCTGTCCGTTCCGATCGAACAAATCGACCTGATCCAGAAGTATGTGGGGTCGGAGGAAAAGGAACCGAAGGTATACAAGCTAGGCGGCAGCGAATGGACGCGTGTGAAGACCAAGGTGCGCTCCTCCGTGCAGGATATCGCCGACGAACTCATCAAGCTGTACGCTGAGCGGCAGGCGACGAGCGGGTTCGCGTTCGGGTCAGATACGTCTTATCAGCAGGAATTCGAAGCGATGTTTCCCTATGACGAGACACGCGATCAGCTGCGGGCAATCGAGGAAATCAAGAAAGATATGCAGACGCCGCGTCCGATGGACCGGCTGCTCTGCGGGGACGTCGGATACGGCAAGACGGAGGTCGCCGTTCGCGCCGCGTTCAAGGCGGCTATCGAAGGGAAACAGGTCGCGATTCTGGTTCCTACTACGATTCTGGCCCAGCAGCACTACGAGACGTTCCGCGAGAGGTTCTCGGGATTTCCGTTCAACGTTCAGGTGCTGAGCCGCTTCCGCTCCAAGAAAGAGCAGACCGATACGATGAAAGGGCTGAAAGCCGGAACCGTCGATGTTGTTATCGGTACCCACCGGCTGCTTTCTCAGGATATTATTTTTAAGGATCTGGGCCTGCTCATCGTCGATGAGGAACAGCGGTTCGGCGTCTCCCACAAAGAGAAGCTGAAACGGCTGAAAACAAATGTCGACGTTCTGACGCTGACGGCAACGCCGATACCGCGTACGCTGCATATGTCCATGCTTGGGGTGCGGGATTTGTCCGTTATCGAGACGCCGCCGGAGAACCGGTTCCCGGTACAGACATACGTTGTGGAATACAGTCCGTCGCTGGTAAGGGAATCGATCGAGCGCGAGTTGGCTCGGGGCGGCCAGGTCTATTACCTTTATAATCGTGTACAGGGCATCCATCAGATTGCGGAGCAAATCAACGCTCTGGTGCCCGATGCCCGCGTTGCGGTCGGCCACGGCCAGATGTCCGAGCAGGAGCTCGAGAAGACGATTCTCGACTTCCTTGACGGCGAATCCGATGTGCTCGTCAGCACAAGCATTATCGAGACGGGCGTCGATATACCGAACGTAAATACGCTTATTGTACACGATGCGGACAAAATGGGGCTTTCCCAGCTTTATCAGCTGCGTGGACGGGTGGGTCGCTCCAACCGGATCGCTTACGCCTATTTCACCTACCAGCGCGACAAAGTGCTGACAGAGGTGGCCGAGAAGCGGCTGCAGTCGATCAAGGAGTTCACGGAGCTCGGTTCCGGGTTTAAAATCGCGATGCGCGATCTGGCCATCCGGGGAGCGGGAAACCTTCTGGGCGCCGAGCAGCACGGATTTATCGCTTCCGTCGGCTTCGACCTATATTCACAAATGCTAGCGGACGAAATCGCCAAGCGGAAGGCGGATATGGGCGAAACCGAGGCCGAACCGGTTAAAGAAGTCAGCACCGTGATTGACATGAGTATAGATGCGTACTTGCCCTCGGCGTATATTTACGATAGCATACAGAAGATAGAGATATATAAGAAAGTGGCTGCTGTCCGTTCGCTTGAGGAAGCCGAGGATTTGCGCGAGGAGCTGGTGGACCGGTTCGGCGATCTGCCGCAATCGGTGGACAACCTGCTTGCCGTAGCGCGGCTGAAAGTACTGGGCGCCGCATGCGGCATCGAGCAATTGAGCGGCAAGGGCGATGATCTAAGCTTGCGGTTCGCGGAGCGCGAGAAGCGCCGGTTTGACACGAAGAAAGTCGACAGGCTCTGTATGCAATTCGAGAACCGGATCAAGAGGTCTATCGGACCTGAAGCATATCCGCTTGTCCAGCTTCGCGGCAAAGGGCTTACGATGGAGCAGAAGCTCGAACTGTTGGAGCGTTTCATGATCCAATATAAAGAGAACATACACTCGAAAGGGGAACTACAAGATGTTGCGCACTAACAGTTGGAAAAAGGGGATTCTGCTATCGCTGGCGGCTGTATTGCTAGTCGTGCTGGCTGCGGGATGCGGCAAGAAGAATGCAGAGAGCGCCGTACCCGGAGCAGGTCAAGGCAAAGTCATCGCCACATACAAAGACGGCACGGTGACGGAGACGGAGTTTAACAAATATTCGACTTTCTTTGGCATCGTACAGCCTCAGACAGAAATGTACTTGAGCATTCCGCAGCTGAAGGAACAGTTCCTGCGTGAGTATATCGGTTATAAAATTTTGCAATCCAGACTTCCGGAGAAGAAGGAAGACAAAGCTGCCGAGGACGAAGTAAACAAATTCTACACGCAGTTGAAAACACAAATCGACGCTTCTGCCGACATTAAGGCTAAAGTGGATAAGGCTGGTCTGACGGAAGCCGACATTAAATATTTCTACTCGATGATCACTTCGATCATGAAAGATCAGGAAAGCAAAGTCACGGATGCCGAAGTTAAAGCCCAATATGACAAAACAAAGGACGATTATAACGTCATTACCGTACGTCATATCCTGATTGGAACGGTAAACCCGCAAACCGGCGAAGAGACCCGTTCGGAGGCGGACGCGCTCAAACGTGCGCAGGAAGTGAAGAAGAAGCTGGACGCCGGCGGGGATTGGAAGACGCTGGCTAAAGAATATTCCGACGATGACGGCTCCAAGGAAAACGGCGGCTTGTATGAGAATCAACAAGCAAAATCCTGGGTCGCCGAGTTTAAGGATGCCGCCAACAAACAGGCAATCGGCAAAATCGGCGATCCTGTGAAGTCCTCATACGGCTATCACGTGATGGAGGTTCTGAAACGTGAGCCGACGCCGTTCGATAAGCTGAGTGCTGCGGATAAAGAAGGCCTGAAGCAAGCGGTCGCTTCGGAGAAAATGAACACGTTCATGACGAAAGAACTGCCGGGCCTTATTACGAAGATCGACCTGCCGCAAGCGGAAGCGCCGAAAACCGGCGAAGGCGCGACGAATGGAGCGACAAACGGCGCCACTAATGGGGCGACGAACGGCACCACCGACGGCGCTGCCAAGCCGGACGAGAAGAAAACGGAGACGAAATAATACTTGCCAACGTGCATGAATGACAAGCTCAGCTATCCAATGCTGGGCTTGTTTTTTATGCATACGGTTCGGGGTAAAGGTATGAATGAAATAAAGACATGCGCTTTAGGGGGGATTTTTGTATGATGGTAGAAGTGATGGACAATGGGAGGGATTGTATTTGGGACAACAGCTGCAGTTTTTCGTCGGTTCCTATGCCGCTAAAGACGCTGAAGGGATCACGCTGATCCGTTTAGATACGGCGACGGGAGAGATGGAACGCATCGCCGGAAAGACCGGTATCGCAAATCCGTCTTTTCTGATATTAAACCGCAATCGCACGCGTTTATATGCGGTGAGCGAGACGGATCCGCATCCAGGGAGCGTCGCAAGCTTTGCAGTCGACCCGAATGGTGGCTTAAACCTTATGAATGAGCAGCCTGTCATGGGCACTGCCCCCTGCCACGTTACTCTGGACCAAGAGGACAGGTGCTTGATCGCGGCGAATTATAACGGCGGCAATGTTGTCCTTTTTCCTATTGGGCCGGATGGTACAGTCGGGCCCATAGTCGACAACGTTCGGCACTCCGGGCGCGGCCCGCGCGATGACCGCCAGGAAGGACCGCATCCGCACTCATCGATCATCGACCCCTCGGGCCGCTTTGCGATAGTAGCCGACCTTGGTACGGATAAGCTGGTACATTACCGGATCGACTATAGTGCGGGCCGTCTGATTACCGAGTGTGAGACCACGGCTTCTCCCGGGGCAGGGCCTCGCCATCTCGCTTTTCACCCTGCCGGGCGGTTTCTCTATGTCGTGAATGAGCTGAGCAGTACGATTACGGTTTACCGGTATGAGGGCGGGGAGACGGCTCTTGAGCCTCTGCAAACCATATCAACGCTGCCGGAGTCCTTCGGCGGAGAAAATACATGTGCGGATATTCACCTTACAAGCGGTGGCCGTTTCCTGTATGCCTCCAACCGGGGGCATGACAGCATCGCTGGTTTCCGTGTGGGAGTCGATGGTTTGCTTGAGCCGGTCGAGATAACGCCCAGCGGCGGAAGGACCCCGCGAAATTTCGCAGTTACACCGGATGACCGCTATTTACTTACAGCTAACCAGCAGTCGGACTGTATCGTAAGCTATCGGATCAATGCCGATACAGGGCAGCTTCTGTTTACCGGTCATCGGTTGGAAATAGCAGCTCCCGTATGCATAGCCATCATGTAGAAGGCCGACCAAAACAATAAGCCGTGGATCCTTTCGTTTTTATGAAAGGGTCTTTTTTTATAATTGCGATGATATAATATATAACACGAAATGGACCACAAGTGAATAGAAGAATACTAAACGCAAGAAATAACTAACATATATATTACCTTATGTTGAACATAACCGTGATTTTGTTGAGAATTGGAGAATATCTATATTCGTAAAAGTCTTTGTGTTAACTATATTGACATGAAACCTAACATGATTTTATAATGAAATTCACGAACGATCAAACAGACTACCAGAGAATCGTTCGGAATAGAGAAAAAAGATTTGGGGAGTGGGAGAATGAAACCGAACGTTAAGAAAAGTACTATGCTGATGCTGGTGGCGCTCTGCTTGGTATTGGCGGCATGCGGGAGCAACGGAAGCAAGGAAACGTCAACCAATGCAGGAACGGGAGGCGCAGCCGATGGTGGCAGCGGCAGTGGAGGCGATGACAAAGGGGAAATTAAGGTCGGTATTCTTCATTCGCTTAGCGGCACCATGGCAATCAGCGAGGTGTCCGTTAAGGATGCGGAAATGATGGCGATCGACGAAATTAACGCAAAAGGGGGCGTCTTAGGGAAAAAGCTCGTGCCGGTTGTGGAAGACGGTGCATCCGATTGGCCGACTTTTGCTGAGAAAGCGCGCAAGCTGATCTCGGATGACAAAGTCGCAACCGTCTTCGGAGGATGGACATCGGCAAGCCGGAAAGCGATGCTGCCTGTGTTCGAGGAACTGAACGGACTTCTATGGTACCCGGTGCAATATGAAGGGCTGGAGTCGTCCCCGAACATATTCTATACGGGTGCGACCACGAACCAGCAAATCGTACCGGCGGTTTCATGGCTGCTGCAAAACCGCGGCAAAAAGTTCTACCTGCTGGGCTCGGATTACGTATTCCCGCGGACGGCGAACAAAATCATCAAAGCGCAGCTGAAGGCCGAAGGCGGAGAGCTGGCAGGCGAAGAATACACCCCGCTCGGACATACCGATTACTCCACGATTATCAGCAAAATCAAAGAAGCAAAGCCTGACGTGGTGTTCAATACGCTTAACGGCGACAGTAACGTTGCTTTCTTCAAGCAATTGAAGGATGCCGGCATAACGGCGAAGGATCTGACCACACTCTCAGTGTCCGTTGCTGAGGAAGAAATCAGGGGCATCGGCACGGATGTGCTTGAAGGGCATCTGGCGGCATGGAATTATTATGAGACGACGGATACGCCGGCCAACAAAATATTCGTTGCAAACTACAAGAAGAAATACGGAGCCGATCGTGTAACGGCGGACCCGATTGAAGCGGGTTACGATGCGGTGTACTTATGGGCGGCCGCCGTAGAGAAGGCGGGCTCAACCGATGTCGCCAAGGTAAAAGAAGCGGCGAAGGGACTTGAGTGGGATGCGCCGGAAGGTAAAATTAAAATCGACGGCGACAACCAGCATATCTACAAAACGGTACGAATTGGAGAAGTCCAAGCGGACGGTCAATTCAAGGAGCTGTGGAACTCCGGCGAGCCGGTGAAGCCCGACCCGTACTTGAAAGGGTATGATTGGGCGGCTAGTCTTAGCTCGGGAACGTAATGCGGTTTTGCTTTTAGACTATCATAGCAATAATCAGGCAAGGGAAGTATTCGTCGGCCTCGCTCTCGAATGCTTCCTTTGTCGACATATGGACGTATTGGTGTTGAGCCTGACGCTGTAGGGGTGAATATATGGATGTTATCGTGCTTCAGCTGTTTAACGGAATAAGCATAAGCTCGATTTTGCTGCTGATTGCGCTTGGTCTGGCCATTACCTTCGGTCTGATGAAAGTGATTAATATGGCGCACGGCGAATTGATCATGATCGGCGCATACACGGCTTACGTGGTGCAGAATATGTTTACCTCGTACTTTCCCCAGTCCTTCTTCGGATGGTATTTCGTCCTTGCCATACCGGTGAGCTTCGCAGTGGCGTTTGTTTTCGGCCTGATACTGGAAATGACGCTCATCCGCTTTCTGTATGGAAGGCCGCTCGACAGCCTGCTCGCCACATGGGGCGTCGGACTTATGCTGCAGCAGCTGGCGCGGACCATCTTCGGCGCTCCGAATGTCGGAGTGACAAGCCCTTCGTGGCTGAACGGCGGGATGATGATTATGGGTGACACCGTGCTGCCTTATAAAAGATTGTTTATTATTGCTTTGGTGTTGGTTTGTTTGTCCGTAATGTACCTCTATATTTACCGGAGCCACTCCGGAAGGAGGATGCGGGCTGTCATGCAAAATCGCGAAATGGCCGCATGTCTCGGTATTTCTACGCGCCGCGTGGATGCTGTCACATTCGCCATCGGCTCCGGCATCGCAGGTATCGCGGGCTGTGCGCTTACGCTGATCGGTCCGATCGGCCCTTCTATCGGAACGTACTACATTGTCGACGCGTTCATGGTCGTGGTGCTCGGAGGCGTCGGGAAGCTGGTGGGCACCGTGTTCGGGGCACTCGGCATCGGATTATCGAACACGCTGTTCGAATATTGGACGACGGCATCGCTCGGCAAAGTGCTCGTGTTCCTGTGCATCGTCGCTTTCCTCCAGTGGAAGCCGATGGGACTGGTCGCGATGCGGACGCGTTCGCTGGATTAATGAAAGGTGGAATTAGGCATGCAAAAGCGAATGATGATGACGCCGCAGCGTTTATGGCTGCTGGCAGGCTACGCGGCTGCTGCAACGGCGCTGTTCTGCGCACCGCTGGTTCTGAGCGATTTCCGGCTCAACCTGCTGGCAAAGTTCTTGGCGTATGCCATCGTCGCGCTGGGGCTTGATTTAATATGGGGATATACCGGAATTTTAAGTCTCGGGCACGGCGTATTTTTCGGCCTGGGCGGCTACGCGATGGCCATGTACCTGAAGCTGGACGCAAGCGGCGGAAGGCTGCCGGACTTTATGGATTGGAGCGGACTGACGGCTCTTCCGTGGTTCTGGAAGCCCTTCGGCAGCTTCGGATTCGCCGTTGCGGCCGGCATACTCATTCCTGCGCTGCTTGCGCTCTTCCTCGGTTATTTCACATTCCGCAACCGGATTCGCGGCGTTTATTTTACGATACTGACGCAAGCGCTTGTCATTATTACGACTACGCTGTTTATCGGTCAGCAGGCTTTTACCGGAGGCACGAACGGCGTGACCGGCTACAGCAAGATTTTCGGCAGTTCGCTGGCATCCCCGGGCACAAAGCAGACGCTTTACTGGATTACGGTCGCCGCCCTCATTGCGGCGTTCGCGCTGTGCCGGTTTCTCGTGAAAAGCCGGTTCGGCAAAGTGCTGCGGGCAATCCGGGACGGGGAGAACCGTGTCCGCTTCATCGGCTATAACCCGGCAGTTTACCAAATGGTAGCCTTCGGCATTTCGGCCGGTCTGGCTGGGCTGGCAGGCATGCTGTTCGTGCTGCATGTCGGTATCATCTCGCCATCCATGATGGCCATCGTTCCATCGATCGAGATGGTGCTCTGGGTTGCGATCGGCGGCAGGGGAACGCTGTATGGGGCGGCGCTGGGGGCGATTTTGCTCAATTCGGCGAAGAGCGCATTCAGCGAATCGTATCCTACGATTTGGCTGTTCTTCATGGGTGCATTATTCGTTGTCGTTGTCGTCTTCCTGCCGAAAGGGGCGGCTGGACTGCTCAGCCAATTAAAGCGGATTGGAAGGAGGAAGGCGGCGGATGAAGGAGCAGATGGAGTCCGTTATCCTGCAGTGTGATGATGTTACCGTCGATTTTGACGGCTTTAAGGCGGTACAGGGCATGAATTTCCGGCTTGAGCGCGGCGAGCTGCGCTTTCTGATCGGGCCTAACGGCGCGGGCAAAACCACGATGCTTGATGTGATTTGCGGCAAAGTAAAGCCGACCGCCGGTAAAGTGCTGCTTGGCGGGAATATTGACGTTACACGCAAGAAGGAGCATCAGATTGCGGAGCTTGGCATCGGACGCAAGTTCCAAACGCCTTCGATCTTCCAGTCGCTCACGGTTTATGAGAATCTGGAAATCGCGATGAAGCAGAACCGCGGCGTGTTTGCGGCAATGAGAGCAAAGATGAACGCCGAAGACCACGACCGCCTCGAAGCCCAGCTGGAACTGATAGGACTGCAGGGGAAGTCCGGCTGGCGGGCCGGCGGACTGTCGCACGGTGAGAAGCAATGGCTTGAAATCGGCATGATACTGCTGCAGGAGCCGCAAATTCTGCTTCTCGACGAGCCTGTCGCCGGCATGACTGACAATGAGACCGAGAAGACCGGCGAGCTGCTTGGTCACATCCGGAAGACACAGTCGATTGTAGTCGTGGAGCACGATATGGAGTTTGTACGGAATTTTGCCAGCAAGGTGACGGTTATGCATGAAGGCAAGCTGCTCAAGGAAGGCTCGATGGACGAAGTTCAGCGGGATGAACGGGTGGCGGAGGTATATTTGGGGAAAAGGCGGGGTGCGGATGCTGGCCGTTCAACAGCTTGAAGCGGGTTATGGCGAGAGCGTCATTCTGCGCGGTGTCACGCTAAAGGTAAAACCGGGGCAGGTGGTGTGTCTGCTCGGCCGCAACGGGGTTGGAAAGACGACGCTGATGAAGAGTATTATGGGCGTTCTCAAAGCACGCCAAGGCACCGTATCCTATTACGACGCGGATCTGACGAGGCGCTCGCCGGGAGAACGAGCTAAGCGGGGCATTGGTTATGTTCCGCAAGGGCGGGAAATTTTCCCACAATTAACGGTTTTCGAGAATGTGCTGCTCGGGCTCGAGGCTTCCCGCGAGAAGAAGCGGACCATTCCCGATTCGGCGATAGCCAAATTCCCAGTGCTGAGGACGATGTACGGCCGGAGGGGCGGGGACTTAAGCGGCGGCCAGCAGCAGCAGCTGGCGTTCGCCAGGGCGCTTGCGTCCGAGCCGGAGATGCTCCTCCTCGATGAGCCCTGCGAAGGCATACAGCCATCAATCGTCGATGATATCCGCGACGTTATCCGCTCGATCAAAGCGGACGGCAAGACGGCGATTTTGCTGGCAGAGCAAAGCCTGGAATTCGTAAAGGACGTCGGCGATTATTTTTACATTTTAGAGAAGGGCGCGATTGCCTGGGAGGGCGAATTGGCCGCTCTCAATGACGATGTCATCCGGTATTATTTAACAGTGTAGGTGAGTGTAATAAAACCTGACATATGCATTGACAGAATGTCACGATACCTCTTACAATACAGGTAGATGTAAGGTTGCTTGACAATAAAATAAAGTTCCTTAGCCATAGCGGCTGGGACGACAAGCTGTCTAGGGTTCCGTGGTCTATGCTTACGAATAATTATGTCGTAGTGCGGCCAGGCTGGTCCAAGAGGCGGCGTATGGAAGGAGAATCGGCAACGCGGATAGCTCGTCCATATAACACGGAAGGACAAAAGCCTGGGAGATGATCCCCGGGCTTTTTCTATTTTTACGACAAGACGGGAGCTGAAGATGGATGAAGAGAATGAGACAAACGGTCATTATTTTGCTGCTGGTTGTTATGTTAGCGGCACTTTCAGGCTGCGGCGGGTCGAAAGAAACGCCGGCGGGCGGATCGGACGAGCCGATTACCATCGCGCTTAGTCCGTGGCCCGGGTGGTTCTTCTGGTATCTAGTCGACGAAAAAGGCTTCTTCAAGAAACACGGCGTCAATGTGGAGCTGAAGTGGTTCCCAGTATACAGCGACTCGCTGCAGGCGCTCTCAACGGGTAAGGTTGACGCGAACAGCCAGACTCTGAGCGACACGCTCGCACCCGCTTCCAAGGGCATCGGGCTCAAAGCGGTCCTCGTTAATGATAACTCATTCGGCGGCGATGCGATCGTCAGCAAACAGGAGTTCCAATCGATCAAGGATCTGAAGGGGAAGACCGTTGCGACAGAGCTGGGTACAGTTGACCATTTGCTGCTGCTGACCGCGCTTGACAAGAACGGAATGAAAGAGAGCGATATCAATTACGTGAACATGACGGTGAACGATGCCGGCCCGGCCTTTATTTCCGGTAAAACGGACGCATCGGTGCTGTGGGAACCCTTCCAGACCAAGGCGGTCAAGGAAGGCAAGGGCAAAATTCTGTTTTCTTCCAAAGATACGCCGGGACTTATTCCCGATTTACTTGTGTTCCGGGATGACGTCATAAAGAATCGTCCTGACGATGTTCAAAAAATCGTCGATGCCTGGTTCGACGCGCTGGACTACTTCAAAACACATCAAGACGAAGCAATCCAGCTCATGGCTAAACATGCGGAGACGACGCCGGAGGATTTCAAGCTTGGACTGAGCAGCATCAAGCTGTTTACGGCCGATGATAATCTGACCGCGTTCGGCAAGCGCGATGACTATACATCGCTGAGGTACACTGCCGAGAAAACGGCCGCCTTCCTCAAAAAACTCGATATGGTCGGCGATATCAAAGATTTCGATGCGTTATTCGATCCGCAATTTGTCGAGAAAACTGCGAAGAGGTGATGAAGGGTGAATCCGCCTAAACGCCGGAAACCAAGCAAGCTTCAAATCTTCAAGGATATCGGCGGCAGGCCGTTTGCCTTCACTGCAGGCGTCTCGTTCGCTCTACTGCTGGCCATATGGTCGCTGCTCAGCTACACCGAAGCTGTGAACCCGGTGTTCCTGCCTAAACCGCATCAAGTGCTCATTGAAATGATTCATCTGCTCGGCACTGCCGACTACTGGCATCATATCGGCATCAGCCTGTTCCGCGTAACCTCAGGCTTCGTCCTGGCCTGCATTATCGGCATCCCGATCGGCATATTCGCAGGCACATTCAAGTACGGCGAAGCGCTCGTGGAGCCGCCGATGGAGTTCATCCGCTATATGCCTGCCGTAGCATTCATCCCTCTTATCATGGTGTGGGCGGGCATCGGCGAATGGGCGAAAATATTGCTTATCTTTATCGGCTGCTTCTTCCAACTCGTGCTTATGGTGGCGGATAACACGCGCCGCGTTTCCCATGATTTGCTGCAAGCATCCTTCACGCTTGGGGCAAGTCGCTGGCAAGCGATCGAAACGGTGCTCATCCCTGCTATTCAGCCGCAGCTGATGAATACGATGCGCCTTATTCTGGGCTGGGCGTGGACGTATTTGGTCGTAGCCGAGCTGGTCGCGGTCAACAGCGGTCTCGGCTATGCGATTATGAAGGCGCAGCGGTTTTTGAACACGGATCAGATCTTTGTCGGCATTATCGTTATTGGTTTGCTCGGACTGATCAGCGACCGGATTTTTGCTTTCCTGAGCCGAAGGCTGTTCCCTTGGGCATAGCGGCGTGAGTTTTTTCGAGTTGTATTGTCATAAAAGTATCGAAAAAACTCTTAGGCGAATGCTTCCGAAGTGAGTTTTTTCGAGTTGTATTGTCATAAAAGTATCGAAAAAACTCTAGGTGAATGCTTCCGAAGTGAGTTTTTTCGAGTTGTATTGTCATAAAAGTATCGAAAAAACTCTTAGGAGTGAAGTACATGGAGGCGGCTAAACGGAATGTGTATGACGAGGAACCCGTACGGAGCGGGAATAAAGCTGCAATGAGCGATGACGATCAAATATTTTTCTCGTCATACGGCGAGATTGTCATCCGCGGGGTGTGCAAGGTCTATGAAACGAAGAAGAGTCGTTTCGAAGCGCTGAAAGGTATCGATCTCACCATCGGCTCGAATGAATTTCTTACCATTCTCGGTCCTTCCGGCTGCGGGAAATCGACGCTGCTGCGTATTGTTGCAGGACTCGATGAAATGACGGACGGGATGATTACCGTCGACGGCGAGGAAGTTATCGGCCCAGGCGCGGATCGCGGTATGGTGTTTCAAGGCTACACGCTGTTCCCGTGGCTGACGGTGCGCGAGAATATCGAATACGGGCCCAAGCTCAAAGGGATCGCGACTTTGGACCGCCGATCCATCAGCAGCTATTGGCTGAAAGTCATCAAGCTGGAATCCTTCGATAAATCCTTCCCGAAGCAGCTGTCGGGCGGGATGAAGCAGCGCGTTGCGATTGCAAGGGCGCTGGCGAACCGGCCGAAGGTGCTGCTTATGGACGAACCGTTCGGCGCACTGGATGCGCAAACGAAGCTGGAGATGCAGGAGATGCTGCTTGAAGTGTGGGAGAAAGAAAGGACTACCGTCCTCTTTATCACACACGACATTGATGAAGCAATTTTCTTATCGCAGCGCATTGTTGTCATGGGCTCGAATCCGGGACGCATATTGAAGACGTATGACGTCAAGCTGCCGGCGCAGCGCTCGCCTGAGGTGCGCGAGCACCCGGAATTCCTTGCCTTGAAGCGGGAACTTGCGCAGCTCCTGAAGCATTAAACCAAGGCTTGCCACACAGAAAACTAGGTATATGCTTACGAAGCGAGTTTTCTGCTTGCTTTGGGGTGTAATCGAATGAAGCCGCAAAAAACTAGGTTTATGCTTACGAACCGAGTGTTCTGCTTACCGTGGAGTATATCAAGGAGCATACGCAGAAAACTTTTAGGAGGCTCAAATCATGGGGTTTTTCGATAATCATGGACTTAACTACAGACGTAAGGTGACCGATGAAGCGAGCTTCGAACGTCAGGATTTGCACGGCATTCAAGCATCGCAGAAGGAAGCGACACTGACACATACGCGCGCCGAAGCGGAAATTCAGCGAAACCTGCAGCTTGGCCTGGAAGCGGCCGAAAGCATCGGCGACCGCACAATCTCCTGTTTTAGCCGCGGGGAGCTGCCGCACTGGGCAGGCATTAATACCTTCCTGAAGCTTCCTTACCTGGAAGATGTGAATAAAGTGGACGAATTCGACGTAGCTGTGCTCGGCGTTCCTTTCGACATCGGCACGACGTACCGCTCCGGTACCCGCTTCGGACCGCAGGCGATCCGCCGCATTTCGGCGCTCTACCAAACATACAACTATGAAATGGGCGTGGACCTGCGTGAGCAGCTGAAAATATGCGACCTTGGAGACGTATTCACGATTGCGAATATCGAGAAAAGCTTCGATCAAATTACGAAAGCCGTCTCCCATGTCATGAGCAAAGGAACGATGCCGGTAATTCTCGGCGGCGACCACTCCATCGGATATCCTTGCCTCAGAGGTGTGGCCGAGAACGTGGAAGGAAACATCGGGATCATCCATCTGGACCGTCATATTGATATTCAAGAGAAGGATATGGATGAGCGGATGCATACGACGCCTTGGTTTCACGCAACAAACATACCAAACGCTCCGGCCGTCAACCTTGTCCAGATCGGAATCGGCGGATGGCAGGTGCCGCGCGCAGGCGTTAAAGTCGGGCGTGAACGCGGGACGACGATTATGACGATCAACGACGTGGAATCTCTCGGTATCGATAAGGTGGCGGAAATGGCGCTGGAAACGGCCTGGAAAGGCGCGAAAGCAGTATACCTCAGCTTTGATATCGACTCGATTGATTGCGGCTTTGTGCCTGGTACGGGCTGGCCCGAGCCGGGCGGCTTCCTGCCTCGTGAAGCGCTCAAGCTGATGCAGCTTGTCGCTAAGGAAGGGCTTGCCGCAATGGAGGTTGTCGAAGTTGCTCCCGCGTACGACATCAGCGACACTACGGCGCTGCTCGCCTGCCGGGCTGTTCTTGACGTACTGGCTACGATGGTTGACAATGGAAAAATAGGCGGCAGATAATCGCATTATATGGGAAACTGGCAATTATGGCGGTAAATACTTAAGATGGCGGCGGCCCTTGGAAATCGGGCCGTCGTTTGATGATTAGGAGGGACGGGTGATCATGCATATTCCTGACGGCTTTCTGGATACGAAGGCTTGGGTATCAACGACGGTAGCGGGCGCCGCGGCTGTCGGATACAGCTTGCGCAGGACAAAGCTCGCTTTGAATCCCAAGCAGGTGCCGATGGTTGCGCTTATGGGGGCATTTGTCTTCGCGGCGCAAATGCTGAACTTTCCAATCGCGGGAGCCACATCGGGACACTTTCTCGGCGGGGCGTTGACCTCAATATTATTCGGACCTTGGGTGGCTGCTATCGTAATGGCTGCAGTGCTCATAATACAAGCACTAGTGTTTCAGGATGGAGGCATTACCGTGCTTGGCGCCAACATTCTATGCACCGGATTTATCGGGTGTTTTGTCGGCTACGGAACTTATAAAGCCGGTATGTTTATTCTGCGCGGCCGTGCAAGGGCTGCGGTTACTTTCTTCGCCTCGTGGCTTTCCATTGTCACAGCATCTGCAGGAGTTGCGCTTCTGCTGG
This sequence comes from Paenibacillus sp. sptzw28, assembly GCF_019550795.1. NCBI lineage: Bacteria > Bacillati > Bacillota > Bacilli > Caryophanales > Paenibacillaceae > Paenibacillus > Paenibacillus sp. sptzw28. Next base: position 217,308 of record NZ_CP080545.1, on the reverse strand, counting down.
CCTGGTCCGGTACTTTCGAGCTTGGCACTGCTCTCAAGGCGATGGTCGGTTGGCACAGCTTGATTGGTATCGGCGAGGGCGTTATCACCACGCTCGTGACAGGCTATCTGCTGGAACGTAATACGTCGATAACGAAAGGCGTGACGTTCGATGCATGAGGAGACGGACAAGAGGCAGGAGGCCGCCGCAGAGCGGCATATGCGGCGGCAAGCTGGGGAAAAACAGCTGAGCGTTACGATGAGCCGAAGGAAATGGACGGTCATTCTGGTTGCTGCCATTGTTGCTGCAGGACTCCTGTCGCCATGGGCTTCGTCTGCGCCGGATGGGCTGAACCGGGTAGCTGAGGATCACGGGTTCAGTCACTTGGGGGGCTCTATAAACAAATGGGCGCTTTTTCCCGGGTATGAATGGAACGGACTGCCTGTTTCTGCAGTGAAAATCGGAGGTCTGATCGGTGTCGGTCTTATGATCGCCGTATTGTGGGCCGTGTCCCGGTGGTTATCGCGTAAAACGAGGGATGACGGGGCCAAATCAGAAAACAATCAGGAGTGATGCTCATGTCTCTCGGCAATCCGATTCAAACTCCCCTGCACGACGAGCAAACACAGCCTCCCTTCCTGAGGAAGGCGAACCGGAGGCTCTTAACGATTCTTGGACTGCTCGTCACGGTCATGCTATTCGGGCATCCGGCTGCTCTTTCGGGAGCTGCCGGATGTTTTCTGTTCTTTATGCTTTGGTCGGGAATCTCGATCCGCCATATCTGTAAGCGGCTGCTCCTTATCGTGCCGTTCGGGCTCGGCGCGGTCGCCTTTATTCCGTTTCAAGGCGAGGGCACGCCGCTCTTTCATCTGTGGGTATGGACCGCCACGGAGGAAGGGGTGGGCGATGCGGCCGTTATTTTGCTCAAAATCGTCTGCGCTAATTTGCTTATCACGTATTTGATGGCGGTAACGCCGCTGTTCGATCTGATCAAGAGCCTTCGGACGATCGGCTTTCCTTCGCTTTTTATCGAGATGATGGCTCTAATGATGCGTTACTTCTTCCTGCTCAGGGAAGAAGCGGCCAGCATGCTGAAGGCTCAACGTTCGCGAGGTATGAAGATCGAAGGCTGGCTGTGGGATAAGCAAACATACAAAAGATTCGGGGAGCTGCTGGGCGTGCTCTTCCTGCGCGCTTACCGGCGGAGCGAGCGGATCTACCAGTCCATCTCGGCGCGGGGCGGATTTGCCGGCGGCGTGCACGAGGGATCTGGGTCCCCCGTTAATACTGGGGAAATAAAGAAGAAGCCGCAAGAAGGGAGAGTCAGACAAATGGCGATTGATGTGCGTAATGCCGTCTATCGATATGGGGAAATCGAAGCGCTGCGCGGGGTGTCATTCACGATTGAACGAGGTGCGAAGGCAGTGCTGATGGGGCCTAATGGAGCCGGTAAATCGACGTTAATCTCACTCCTAAACGGGCTCGAGCAGCCTTCGCGGGGCGAGGTGTTCGTGCTTGGCGAGCAGTTGACGAGGGAAAGCGGTGTCCGGCTTCGTCAGCGGGTGGGCGTCGTTTATCAGGACCCGGACGATCAAATCTTTTCCACTACGGTCGAAGAGGATGTCGCTTTCGGACCGCGTAACCTCGGGCTCTCCGAAGCCGAAGTAGGGGAACGCGTTGACACAGCTCTTGGCTCGGTAGGAATGCGCGAGCTGCGCAAACGGTCGCCGTTCGAGCTGAGCTACGGCCAGAAACGCCGTGTCGCAATTGCCGGCGTGCTGGCGATGAGGCCGGAAATCATCATTCTCGATGAACCAATGGCGTTTCTCGATCCGAAGAGCCGGGACGACCTGCATGCGCTCCTTGAAACGATGCATCTGATGGGAATAACGCTGGTCGTGGCCACGCATGATGTAGATTTTGCGGCGGAATGGGCTGATCAAGTGCTCATTCTGGTGGATGGGCGCATGCTGGCGTCGGGCACGACCGAGCTGCTGTTCGACGACAGCCTTCTGGCAGAGGCCGATCTTCATTTGCCGCGGCTTGTCCGTCCCTTCAGGCTGCTTCAGGGCGCAGGCGATTTGCGTCCCAGAACGGTCCGTCAGGCAGCGCAGTTAATTTGGAAGCTAATGGTCCGAGGTCCCGAGCCTGAGGCGGAAGAATTGACGGAACGAAGGGCTGCATCAAGGCGTGAGCGCTTGTAGGGCGCGCGAAAAGTGGAAGTTACCCCCAACAACGGATATTCAAGGGTTGCGGCGATTTTCCACGTGCATAAGAAAATGGGAGCCGATGAATACTATGGTCAGATTCGAAAACACCTTTTTACAAAATATAAGGAAGTATAAGTGCTCGGCATACTTTGCTTATATTTTCTGGAGAAGAGCAAATCCCTTCTCTTATGCTATAGACAAGCGCAAAAAGGATCCAGTGGAATTCAAAACCTTCAAGGAAAGTGGGGCAACCAGAACATGAAAGCAACTGGAATTGTTCGTCGAATTGATGATCTCGGCCGGGTCGTCATCCCAAAAGAAATCCGCCGGACGCTGCGTATACGCGAGGGCGACCCGCTGGAAATATTCGTTGACCGCGACGGTGAAGTTATTTTGAAGAAGTATTCCCCGATCGGGGAACTTGGAGATTTCGCCAAGGAATATGCGGAATCGCTATCCGAAAGCACTAACCATATTACGCTTATTACGGACCGCGATACAATTATCGCAGTGGCCGGCGCGCCGAAGAAGGAATACCTTGAGAAACAAATCGGTGCGATGCTCGAGAGCTGCATGGAAAACCGCAAAACGGTAACCGAGTTCGGCGGCGGTTCATTCGAGATTATCAAAGATCTCGGCGAGACGTTCAGCGCGTTTGTAGCTGCTCCCATTATAGCCGGCGGGGATCCGATCGGAACTGTGGTCCTGCTTAGCAAGGAAGAGAACGTTAAAATGGCGCAAATGGAAACCAAAATGGCCGAAACTGCGGCTGGATTTCTAGCCAAACAGATGGAGCAGTAAACAACAAGCTGTCTGCAAAGTGGGTGCACTTGCAGCAGCTTGTTTTTTTTGCGTTCTCGAGCGATAGAGATGAATGTCAGGCATGGCTGCATTCCAAGTATTCCGCTTTCGGGTATAATGAGGGGAGGAGAAGAGATAGGCAGGTGCAGGGTTTGGAGGAGAATGGACGCAAGAACAAGGCCGCTGCTTCCACCGCCGGCAAGGCGAGCTTCGTAGAAACAGGGGAAACGGGGACACTTCCACTCTCTGACCGTATCGCCCGCAAGGCCGAACCGGCATCGGAGGATATTCTTACGGGCCGCCCTCCCTTAATGAAGGGCGCGGCATTGATGGGCTTGGCGATGCTCATCAGCAAAACAATCGGCACACTGCAGAAGATTCCGCTGCAAAATGTAGCCGGAGACCGTGTGTTCGGCATTTATAACGCGGTTTATCCTCTATATCAGCTGCTGCTTGTGATGGTTACCGCGGGTTTTCCGGTAGCGGTCTCACTGCTGGTTGCGGAGCGGGAGAGCGAAGGAGACCGCCAAGGGGCGCAGCAGGTGCTGAAGGCAAGCGTGCTGCTGCTGGGCGTCAGCGGGACGGCCGGCTTTGCGTTGATGTGGCTCGGAGCGGACCGTGTGGCGCTTTGGATCGGTGATATAAGCACTGCGCCGGCAGTAAGGACGGCGGCTCTCGCGCTGTGGCTCGCACCCGTAATGTCAGGGCTGCGCGGGTATTACCAGGGGATCGGCCGCATGCTGCCATCGGCAGTCTCGCAGCTGTCCGAGCAGTCGGTGCGGGTGGCCGCGATGCTGGCGATGCTCGCAATCGGCTGGCATTTGGGCTGGGGTGACGATTCGCTTGCAGCCGGCGCAACCGCAGGCTCTGCGTTCGGCGCGGCTGCGGGGCTCGCGGTGATCTCAGCGTATTGGCTGCGTGACCGCCGGGGAGGCGGGACCGCCATGAGCGGCGGAAATGCCGGGGAGCCGACGAGAGTGAGTGAAGGGTCCGGTATGGGACAGGCATCGGTATTGGGAGGTATAAAGGCGGCTGATATTACGTCAGACGCAGCAGAGGCGTGCCGTAACGGGAGAGGAAATTCCGGCCGACGGGATTCAGCCCGCCAACCCGTCGCGGGCGGGGCATTGAGGAGCCGCCGTGAGGATGCCCAGAACGCGGAGGAGCGGCTTCGAGGTGGCTTGATGCCGCTGGTGCGCCGGCTTGCTGCACTTGCCGTGCCCGTGACGCTTGGCGCGCTTGCTGTACCGGCGCTGAGCGTTGTCGACGCATTCACCGTGCCGCGGCTGCTGCGCGAGACGGGGGCTGACGGGGCCGATGCGATGGCGCTATTCGGCCTATACAGCCGGGGCCAGCCGCTTGTGCAGCTGGTCGTTATGGTGGCGAGCGCAGTGGCTGCAGCGCTTGTTCCGGCACTTGCCGCTGCCCGTGTACGCGGCAACCTGGCCGAGACGAAGCGGCACGCGGCGTTTGTGATGCGCGCCGCCTGGGCGATAGGAGCGGCGGCAGCGGCTGGGCTCGCACTGTTGGCCGAGCCGGTCAATGTGATGCTCTACGCGGACAATGCAGGTACGCTTACGTTCGCGCTAGTCGCGTGCACCGCGCTTGCGGGAACCGTCAACGCAGTCGCGGCAGCGGTCCTTCAGGGGCTTGGATCGGTACGCGCCCCTGCGCTGTTCATGCTCGCCGCCGCTGCGCTTAAGGCGGCGCTTAACGCCGCGCTCGTGCCGGCGCTTGGCATAGCCGGCGCCGCTTGCGCCGGCATCGCTGCGCTCATGGCGGCCGCCCTGCTCAGCGCGGGCGCCGTCCGCCGCGCCACGGGCGCGGCCATGCCCGCGCGGAGCGCCGCGGGCATCGGACTTGCGCTCGCGGTCATGGCCGCGGCGCTCGTCCTGGCCGAGCGCGGCGGTGCAGCGCTGCTCGGCCCGCTGCCGCCGAGGGCGGCAGCTGCGGCGCTTGCGCTCGGAGGCACCGCCCTCGGCGGAGCGCTGTTCGCCGCCGCACTGCTGCGCTGCGGCGGCATAAGCGAGCGCGAGCTGCGCGGTCTGCCCGGCGGCGCAGCGGTCGCCGAGCGGTTGCGCCGGTGGCGGCTGCTGCCGCGCAGCGACCAGCAGTCGCTTTAGCCGCCCCTAAGCCGCCCGTAAGCAGCCCAAGGGTGCCCGGCCCGTATCGAATAGCCGCCCCAGCGATAGCTAAATTCGCGGGCCATCGAGGTCGCACCCGTAGCACTAAATCACTAACGGGCTATCGCCCAACGCGAAATAGTAGCACCGGTAACACTAAGTCACACTGGCTACCGCCCAACCCGAAATAGTAGCACCCGTCCACCAAATCACTCACGGGCTGCCGCCCAACCTTAAACAGCTGCGCCTCAAGCGCGGCCGAAATACATAATCCACGAATCAAGGAGGGTTCACCATGCAACCAACCATCACTGTCGTCGGGCTCGGCTCGGGCGATGCCGACCAGCTGACGCTGGGGGTCTGGCGTAAGCTGCAGAGTGCCTCAGTACGCTGCGTGCGAACGGACAAGCACCCGATGATGCGGCTGTTTGAGGAGAATGATCTGACCTATGCGTCGTTTGATCGGCTGTACGAGCAGCTCGATTCATTTCCCGAGGTTTACGCCGCCATCACCGAAGCTTTAATCGAACAATCCAAAGCCGGAGAAATCGTCTACGCGGTCCCTGGCCATCCGATGGTGGCCGAACGCACGGTGCAGCTGCTGCGGGAACGATGCCCGCAGGAGGGCATCGCCCTCAATATTATCGGCGGCGAGAGCTTTCTTGATCAAGCTTTCACGAGGCTGGGCTTCGATCCGATCGAAGGATTCCAGCTGCTTGACGCGGCTGGACTTAAGGCTTCTCTCATACGGCCGGAACTCCATACCGTTATCGGCCAAGTCTATGACGAATTCACCGCCTCGGACGTTAAGCTCACGCTGATGGAACGTCTGCCTGACGACTATCCGGTTGTTGTCGGACATGCGCTCGGTGTGGCGGGGGAGGAGCAAATCGTCACCGTCCCGCTCTACGAGCTTGACCGGACGCCGGGTTACGGCAATTTGTCGCTCATCTGGCTGCCCCGCACCTCGGACGATGCTCTTCGCAATCGCTCATTCGAGCGGCTGCATGAGATTGTCGCTATTTTACGAAGCCCCGAGGGCTGTCCATGGGACCGGGAGCAGACGCACCAATCGATCCGCAAAAACTTCATCGAAGAAACCTACGAAGCGATCGAAGCGATTGACAATGACGACCCGGACGGCATGCGCGAGGAGTTCGGCGACGTGATTCTGCAAGTGATGCTGCACAGCCAGATCGAGGAAGAGGTCGGTTCCTTCTCCGTCTATGATGTCATCCAAACGCTCAATGAGAAGCTGCTGTTCCGTCATCCGCATGTGTTTGGCGAACTGGGAGCGAGCGATGCGGGCGAGGCGCTTCAGAACTGGGAGCAAATGAAAGCCGAGGAGAAGCGCCGCAAAGGCATCGATCCGGCCAAGGCATCGCTTCTGGATGGAATACCGCCGGATCTTCCCGCGCTTATGAAAGCCTACAAGATTCAGAAGAAAGCCGCTAAAGTCGGCTTTGATTGGGACGATATCAAGCCGGTTCTCGATAAAATCGAAGAGGAGCTGGGGGAGCTGCGGGAAGCCATCGCAACCAAGGATACCTCCGAGCAGGCGGCGGAGCTTGGCGACCTGCTGTTTGCCACGGTCAACGCTTCGCGGTTTATTCAGGCCGATCCGGAAGAAGCGCTTGCACGGACCAATCAGAAATTCAAGAAGCGTTTTGCATATATTGAAGAACAGCTCCGTATAAGCGGCCGAACCTTTGACCAAACTGATTTAACAGAGATGGACCGATTTTGGGAGGAAGCCAAGCGTCTTCCTTGATAGACAATCAGAAACCAAATTGCGAATTAGCAGCATTTCTGAATTGTTCAGGGAAGCAGACTTGCTCCGCCGCCCAGGAGAGAGCCTAACCGATTGCAGCATAACGGTTCCAGTTTAATGGTATCTATTCCTTCTTGTTTTCGTCAAAATTCGGCTAAATTCCTCACGGTTCGCAAAAAAAGTTTACCAAATTAGCAGGATTTATTTAGAAACAAGCAGAATAGTAACAATCGGGGAAAGCACACTCAATGCGGCGGCACGATGGCTGTCTACTAGGATAAAAAAATTAGGAGGCTATGAAAACCATGAACAAAACTGACCTGATTAACAACATTGCAGCAAAAAGCGGACTGACCAAGCGCGACGTCGAATCTGTACTTAACGGATTTCTGGGAGAAGTAACCGATGCGCTGGCAAGCGGCGACAAGGTTCAATTGATCGGCTTCGGCACATTCGAAACCCGCAAACGCTCCGGCCGTACGGGCCGCAACCCGCAAACGGGCAACCCGATCACGATCGCCGAATCCAAAGTTCCTGCGTTCAAAGCCGGCAATAAATTAAAAGACGCGATTAAGTAACTGATGCGTCTCGATAAATTTCTCAAAGTATCCCGGCTAATCAAGCGTCGTACCATCGCGAAAGACGTCTCCGATCAAGGACGCGTCTGGATCAACGGCCGGGAAGCCAAAGCGAGCAGCACCGTCAAAGCCGGCGACGAGCTCAAGATTCAATTCGGCCAGAAAATCGTAACCGTCCGCATTGAGCGGCTTGTGGAGACGACGAAGAAGGACGAAGCGAGCGGCATGTATACTTTGTTGAAAGAAGAATCGCGCCAATCTGAGAATAAACTCGAATGGCAATAAGAAAGAGGCGGCCTCCCGGTTTAACGGGACAGGCCGCTTTTTTAGTTTCCATATCAACATGCCCGCTGTTCTCTCTGATTTATGTGAGCAAGTTTTTTTATTATACAAAACTACCTTTGTTTAAGAGCGCTCCTGCGCCGCTTCCAAGTGAGTTCTAAAACCTGTCCCACCGCCATAAGCTAGTCTCAGGTGATACTGTTGAAACCGGGTTAGCTGTAGGAAACCGGCGGGCGCCGCGAAGGATGGCGCGGTTTCTTCCGGCCAAACTATAAGGAGGGGACGAGGCAATGATCGAACAAGGTAAGGGACAGAAGCGCCAGGAAATCAAAATGCTCAATCGCAAAATCCTTGAGATTACCGGCGTTATGAATGTGGAGAGCTTCGATAATGAAGAGTTTTTGCTTGAGACCGAGCTCGGCTTCCTGGCTATTCGCGGCCAAAACTTGCATATGAAGCATTTGAGCTTGGAGCAAGGCCTTGTTGCCATTGAAGGACTCGTCCATTCGCTCGCCTATTTGGACGGAAATACGGCCGGCAAGTCCAAAGGCCTGTTCGGGAAGTTATTTAAGTGAGTTTGACGGTACAATGGTGGACAATGGTAACGATGCTGCTCTCGGGAATCGGGATGGGGATCGTGTTCGATAGCTATCGCGTCGTGTCGGACGAGCTTCGGATCAACCGTTGGTGGATCCCGGTTTTCGATCTTCTGTACTGGATCGCCGCTACCATTGCCGTATTCCAGGTGCTGTCCGCAAGCAACGAAGGCGAAGTGCGGACTTACGTATTCCTGGGACTGCTGCTCGGCATAGGCTGCTATTACTGGCTGCTTAGCAAGCTGGTTGTTATCATTGTGCATGGCATTATCCGCATCATACGCGCGCTCATACAATTTACGATCCGGACGTTCGTTCTGCTTGTCATTCGTCCGCTGCAGCTGCTCTACCGTCTCGGCAGACTGGTTTTTGCATTTTTACTTGTGTTCACTATGTTCCTGTTGAAACTTGTGGTACAATTAATTCGTCCGCTCTGGATTTTGACCCGCTGGATGACCGCTCCCCTTATAAGACCTGCCGGTCAATGGTTCGCAGGATGGGGTGGACCGCTTCTTGCAAAGTGGCGGGTACGCGATAGGTACCAAGCGCTGCATACCGGCATCGTTAAGCTCTGGCGGCGATGGAAGAACCGGAAGCAGGACAACAATAACTAGCAATAACGACAGGGGGTCTATGAATTGGTGACGACAGCTGGGAATCATCAATCAACTGCATCGGCAGGGACGAAACGCCGGCTGAAGATTTGGTTTATCGTCGTCGCATTATTCATGGGCTGGGCGTCGTACACTCTTCTATCTCAGCTGGAACGGCAGGGTCAATCGGAACTTAAGCTTGCGGAAGCGCAGCAGAAAATAGATGCGGCGACCAAGCAGATGAACGACCTGAAGCAGCAGGCCGCTCGGCTGAACGATAAGGAATATATCGGCCAGTTGGCTACGAAGGACCAAGGAATGGTAAAGAAAGGCGAGAAGCAGATTCAGGTCATTGAATAGGCTTACAATCGGGTATACGTCTGTTGCCTTGCTTCTCTCATTCGGGTATAATCACGATAGGAACAGCATTTTAAGAGCTTTCATGTTATATATTTTAACGTGCATATCCATCTCGAGGCCTACGGCTTCGCATAACGGTTAGGGAGGAACATTTTTACCTATGGCAATTGAAGTGGGCGCCAAGTTAGAGGGCAAGGTGACAGGCATTACGCATTTCGGGGCATTCGTCGATTTGTCGGGAGGTGTCACGGGGCTCGTTCACATCTCAGAGATTGCCGATAATTACGTCAAGGATGTTAAGGACCATTTAAAACTGGATGATGTCGTCACAGTAAAGGTCATTAATGTAGATAAAGACGGGAAAATCGGACTTTCCATTAAACAGGCGATCGACCGGCCAGAAGGTTCTGCGCCACCTCAGAGGGAACGCGGTGCAGGCGGCGGAGGCGGCGGCTTCAATCGTCCTAGCAGCGGAAGCGGCGGAGGCGGAGGCGGAAGCTTCAATCGTCCAAGTGGCGGCGGAGGCGGCGGCTTTAATCGTACAGGCGGCGGAGGCGGCGGTGGACGTCCTTTCAATAAAGCGTCAGGCGGTAAACCTTCCTTTGGTAAACCCACCTTCGAGGATAAAATGTCGCGTTTCCTTAAGGATAGCGAAGAGCGCATGTCTTCATTGAAGAAGAATACGGAATCCAAACGCGGTGGCCGCGGAGCGAAGCGCGTTTAATTGTATATCGAAGTAATGCAGGCAGGGCCGACAAGGCTCTGCCTTTTTTAGTTCCGGTTTTTAGCGGCCCATTATTCACATTACACCGAAATATTCCTCTCCGAAGAAAAAACTTTTCCCTTGTTATCCACCAATCCCGACACGTTCGGACGGCGTTTCACCGGCAGCGGCGGGAATTCGGGCAGCGGTTTTTGTTGAACGATAGTCCGGAAGGGGTACCGCTGCGAAGCCTTAAACGCACGCTGTCATTACGTTTGACAAGGCGTCGCGAGCCTGCCTGGGAGAGCGGCATTTTTGTCGGAAAAAACTTTTGCAATGACAACGCTTTCTGACAAACTTCCTGTGGACATGCTCCTATAATGGGGAGACATTAATTGGGAATGGATGGTGTCTTGATATGACGGAGAAACACAATGTGGTCATGTTTCCAACTGTACAGCGGACAAGCATCGTACAAGCGGCGGTCCGCAAAGGCCTTAACTGGGCTATGGCCCATCGGCTCGTACAGATGATGTCCTCTAAAAAATGGACCTTCGTACTGATGGCCGTCGGATTTCTGCTCGGCCGGGCAGTCATATTGGAGTCGCTTACGCCGTTTGCGGTCGCTTACTTTGCCGTCATTTATTTTCTCAGACGAGATTCTTATTTTACGGTTGGGCTATCGATCGTTGCCGGCAGCTGCTTTGCAATATCTCCGGAGCCGATGTGGATAGCCATGGAGTTGGCAGTGCTTTATTTACTCATGAAGGGGCTGGAAGCTTACGAGCGGGCCGAACTGTCTTATGCGCCTATACTCGTGTTTCTCGCTACCATGCTTGTCCGGCTGTTCGGAGTGGTCATCGCCGACACGCTTAACTGGTACGAGCTTATGATGGTGGGTGTGGAGGCTGCGCTCGGTTTTGTACTCACGCTCGTGTTTGTACAAGCCATCCCCGTGCTGACAATGACGCGCAAATCTTCTGCACTGAGGAATGAAGAAATTATATGCCTCATGATTCTGCTTGCTTCGGTAATGACCGGGGCGGTCGGATGGTCGGTTTACGGCTTATCCGCAGAGCATGTCATGTCACGATATATGCTGCTGCTCTTCGCGCTGGTAGGAGGGGCGCCGCTGGGAGCTTCGGTTGGGGTGGTAGCCGGGCTTATCCTGAGCTTGGCGGATTTCAACGCTATTGTTCAAATGAGCCTGCTGGCCTTCGCCGGCTTGCTTGCCGGGCTGCTGCGGGACGGGGGCAAAATGGCGGTCGCCTTCGGTATGCTGCTTGGATCATCCATTCTTTCTATCTATGTCGGAAACCAGAGCGATGTGATGGCATCGACCTGGGAGTCGGTTGCTGCGGCCGTACTGTTCCTGCTCACTCCACGTTCAATCGTGCGTACGATTGCCAAATACGTCCCGGGAACGCAGGAGCATGTCAAATCTCAGCATGAATACGCAAAACGGGTCCGCGATGTTACGGCACAGCGCGTTGCACAGTTCTCAGAAGTATTCCGCCAGCTGTCGCGAAGCTTCGGCCAAGTGGCCAGCGTTAATGATAGTGCGAAGCGAGAGGAAGCGGTCGGCCATTTCATGAATGCGGTCGCCGAGAAAACATGCAGCTCTTGCCATCGCAAAGAACTTTGTTGGGAGGGGAGATTCTATGATACGTACAGGGTAATGACAGGCATGATGACTGCAGTTGAAGAAGGGAGGCGTATAGGACCGAAGGAAATGCCGAAGGAATGGAGCTCTCATTGCATTCGGTCACATCAAGTGCTGGGCGTTATGCAGCAGCAGTATGAATTGTTCAAGCACGACCAGCGTTGGAGAAAGCAGCTGAACGATTCCCGCCAGCTTGTCGCCGAGCAGTTATCGGGCGTGTCCCAGGTTATGGAGGACTTGGCGCGGGAGATCAAGCGGGAAGGACAGCAGCTGCATTTGCAGGAAGAACAGATCCGAGAGGCGCTAGAAGGGCTCGGTTTATCCATACAGGGTATCGACGTCGTTAATTTGGAGGAGGGGAACGTAGAGATTGAGGTTTACCATGCATTTGGGAGAGGGTACGACGAATGCCGCAAAATCATTGCGCCGCTGCTCTCCGACATATTAGGCGAGCCGATCGCCGTTATGTCGGAGCGCTATCCGGAGAAAAGCGGAGAGCCTGCGATGGTCATATTCGGCTCCGCCAAAGCTTTCGAGGTGGAGACCGGTGTGGCCGGTGTGGCTAAGGGAGGGGAGCTGCTTTCGGGAGACAGCTTCAGTACGGTAGAGCTTGGCAATGGCAAATTTGCCGTGGCTATCAGCGACGGGATGGGAAACGGCGAGCGGGCCAAGCTCGAGAGCAGCACGGCCCTGACGATTCTTCAGCAGCTGCTGCAGTCGGGAATGGATGAGAAGCTGGCGATTAAATCCGTCAATTCGGTGCTTCTTCTCCGTTCCTCTGATGAAGTGTTCGCCACCGTCGATGTGGCGTTGATCGATTTGTATACGGCGAAGACGACGTTTATGAAAATAGGGTCCACCCCGAGCTTCATCAAGCGGGGCGGCGAGGTCATTCCGATAACGGCAAACAATCTGCCGGTCGGCATTCTGCAGGATATAGATGTCGACCTGATTCGGGTGCAGCTGCAGCCGGGCGACACGCTCATCATGATGACCGACGGCATCTATGATGCGCCCGGTCATGCGGTTAATAAGGAGATGTGGATGAAGCGGGTCATCCAGGAAATCTCAGCCGATAACCCGCAGGAAATCGCCGATTCGCTCCTTGAGACGGTCGTGCGTTATCATAAAGGCGATATTTTGGACGATATGACAGTCGTCGTGGCCAAGGTCGACAAACATCAGCCCGAGTGGGCGACCTTCCGCTGGCCGGGCCTAACCAAGGTCGAGCGACCAAGGACGGTGAGCTAGGAGGGGTGGAGATAAGCGCATTATGCAAAGCCTGCCTGGAGGCGGGCTTTTTTGGTGCGTTTTCTTGAAGGGATGGGAATTGTGAACATATATCTCGGCATAGAGTGTTCTCACTACCTTACATAGGTGCAAATGATGGCGCTTATTCATATCGGTTCGTTGTTAGTACAAACGGTTAATGTCCTAGCAGGGCTAAGGGTCCTTACGGTTAAATCCTCTCAAAACTGGGAAAGCTGATAGAGATACTCTACTGGCGGTAGACTCTAATGTTTTGGGGGATTGGGATAATGAAACAGATTCTATTGATTACTGACGGCTGCTCCAATGTCGGTGTCAGCCCGGTCATAGCGGCTGCGCAGGCCTATGCCGAAGGCATTACGGTTAACGTTGTCGGCGTTGTCGATCAGGGGGATCTCGGTGAATTCGGTTCGGCTGAGATAGAAGAGATTGCCAGGGCGGGGGGCGGGTTAAGCCGGCTGGCCCAAACCAGGCAGCTTTCGCAAACGGTGCAGATGCTTACCCGCAAGACCGTGGTACAGACAATTCAGCAGGCGGTGCAGCGGGAGCTGAGGCAGGTGCTCGGCACGTCGTCGATTGAATCGCTCCCGCCGGAGAAGCGGGGCGAAGTCGTTCGTGTCATCGATGAGCTCGGCGAAACGAGCAAGCTGCGCGTTGCGCTGCTGATCGATGCGAGCGCGAGTATGAAGCCGAAGCTGCAGGCAGTGGAGGAAGCGATTCGCGATTTGGCTCTCAGCTTGCAGGCGAGACAGGGAAGCAGCGAAATCTCGGTGTTCCACTTTCCGGGATCGGCGTACGGTGAAGACTGCAAGCTCGACCTCGACTGGACTCCGAACGTTAACGGAGCGGCGTCTCTATTCCCCAGACTGCAGATGCGGGGGACGACTCCCACGGGGCCGGCGCTGATGCATGTCATTGATTTTTACCGAAAAGCCGATTATGGTAATAGGATGAATGATGAAACGGACGGGATGATGAGTGACTACGTCGTTTGAGTGGAGCCTTCCGCGCGGCACCGTTGTCCGCGGCAAATGGAAGCAGGGGAGCTACCGTGTAGAACGGTCTCTTGGCGAAGGAGCCAATGGCAAGGTGTTTCTCGTCGAGCGGCAGCGAAATTGGTATGCGCTGAAAATCGGCGCGGACGCGGTTGATATGCAATCCGAGGTAAACGTGCTGCAGGCCATATTCCGACAGAAGCAGGGACGGGGCGGCGAGCCTTTCCTCATTGACGTCGACGATTTGCATGCGGCGGACGGGAAAGACTACCCGTTCTATGTCATGAAATATATTAGGGGAGTAACACTCGCTGATTACTTGTCGCGTCAGGGCGCCGAGTGGTTTCCGGTCGTCGGCTACAGCTTGCTTGGTAAATTGGCCGAACTCCATGAAGCGGGATGGGCATTCGGCGATTTGAAGGTGGAAAATGTGCTGGTGGCCGATTACGGCCGGACCGAACTCGTCGATTTTGGCGGCGTTACGGCTTTTGGCAAAGGCGTGCGGCAATTCACCGAAATATATGACCGCGGCTATTGGAACGCGGGGAGCCGTACGGCGGATGCGGGCTATGACCTGTTCTCGTTCGCCGTTCTTTGCGTGCAGGTGCATGAGAGCAAACGACTATCTCAGCTGACCGGCGCGCTGCTGCCCCAAAATCGCGTGCCTGAGGAGCTGCTCAAGCTTGCCTACGCGAATCCGGCGCTGAAACCGTTAAGCGGCTGGCTGCGCAAAGCCGCTTTGGGTGAATTCATCAGTGCCCGCGAAGCAGCGTCCGCCTGGCAGCAATGCATGCACCGGCAGGGAGCCGTCCGCTCTTCCGCTCCGGCGCCGCGCTGGATGAAAGGACTGTTCGTTGCTTCGGCGGCACTGCTCGCCACTACGATTTATTGGCTTCTGCGCGCCGGACAGTGACGAGTGTTATAGCGAGGAGATGAAGCTTATGGATGAATGGTTAGATGAAATGGCGGAGCTCGCGGCCCGTGAGGGTTTATGGACCCCAGGCGATACGATTATTGCAGCCGTTTCCGGCGGTCCGGATTCGACGGCGCTGCTGCATATCCTTCATCGATTGGCCTCGGCCGAACGCTTAACGATTGTAGCGGCCCATGTCGACCACGGATTTCGCGGCGAGGAATCGGCAAGCGAGGCGGAATCGGTGCGGCGGCTTGCCGCCGGCCTTGGAATTGACTGCGAATCCACTTTCATCGATATGCCTGCATATATAGAAGAAACAAAAATGAACGCACAGGCCGCAGCGCGCAAGAAACGGTATTCGTTCCTTCACGAAACGGCTGTCAAATACGGCGCTTCCCGCATAGCGCTGGCCCACCATGCGGACGATCAGGCCGAAACCGTGCTCATGCGGATTCTGCGGGGGACGAGCCCGGGAGGGCTTGCCGGCATCCCGATTAAGCGGACAGAAAAAAACGTGGAACTTATTCGGCCGTTGTTGCGTAAGAACAAGGCAGACATCCTCCGCTATTGCGAGCAATGGGGGCTCTCCTACAGTTATGACAGCAGCAACGGGAAAAGGACTTATTTTCGAAACGTCGTCCGCCTGGATGTACTGCCATATCTGGCGAATTTCAATCCGCATGTGTCCGAAGCGCTCGTCCGGCTCTCCGAGCTTGCGACCGCGGAAGACGACTGGATGGAACGGGAGACGAAAGCGGTATTTGGGCGCCACATCATGCTTGAGCGCGAAGGATGCCAAATGACCCGCAAAGCGCTGCTTGACCTGCATGTCGCTTTACAAAGGAGATTGATTAAACTAATATTAAACTGTGTTGGAATGGAAACGGAAACCATCTCATTTGACAGTGTGGAGACGATTCGACAAGCGGCTACGGAGAGCGCTGCCGGGGCGTGGAGCATGGATGTGGGAAGCGGTGTCCGGTTCGTGCGAGAATACGACAAACTGCGGTTTATCCGTGTGGAGAAGGCGGCTGACACTGCGCTCTCACCGGGCGGTTATGCATATGTCGTCGGGAAAGACGTTTCACGCCTGGAATTGCCCGAAGCGGGTGCGACGCTCACGTTCGAGGAACTGACGCCGCCGTTCGAAGGCAAGCCGGCAAGCAGAAGGGAAGCCTTGTTCGATGCGGATCTGCTGGAATGGCCGCTCACCGTACGCAATCGACGCCCGGGCGACCGAATGCAGGTGCTGGGTTTAAACGGCACCAAAAAAGTACAAGATATGTTCGTTGACGACAGAATCGCACCATCTCTTCGCGGGGTGCTGCCGCTTCTGGTCGACGCCAAAGAGTCCCTGCTGTGGATTCCCGGCGTAAGAAGATCCCGCCTTGCCCAAGTGGACGCGTCAACAAACCGTGTTTTACGAGTTAGGGCGGAGTTTGCACAGACGGACGATTTTGTACCCGAATAAGATGCACTGATCCATTCATAGTATAGGTAAAAAAGTAGGAGGGCCCGGCATTGCTGAATGACATTCAGGAAATATTGTATGATGCAGATCAGATTCAGCAGAAAGTAAGCGAGCTTGGCCAAGCGATAAGCCGGGATTTCGAAGGACGTAACCCGCTCGTGATTTGCGTCTTGAAGGGCGCGTTTATTTTTATGTCCGATCTGGTCAAAACAATAACAATCCCGCTCGAAATCGACTTCATGGCGGTGTCCAGCTATGGACAATCCACCAAGACGTCAGGTGTCGTCAAAATCATCAAGGATCTCGATGCACCTGTGCAGGGACGCGAGATTCTGATTGTCGAAGACATTATCGACAGCGGGCTCACGCTCAGTTATTTGATTGATGTCCTTGAACGGCGCAATGCCAAATCCGTCACGCTCGTTACGCTGTTCGATAAACCGGCGGGCCGCAAGGTGGAATTGGAAGCCGATTATAAGGGGTTTGTCCTGCCGGATGCGTTTGTCGTCGGCTACGGGCTCGATTATGCGGAGAAATACCGCAATTTGCCGTTGATCGGCATTTTGAAGCCCGAAATTTATGAGAAGTAGCCGTCACTCGCAGCAGGCAGCGGTCCGAACCGATGAGATTCACCGTACATGTCCTCCCGTGACCGATCCGGTTTGTGGCGGTAAACATGCTATGGTAAAATATTTTAAGCGTCTTGAGAGGAGGTAGGGGATGAATCGGATCATCCGGAACACTGGATTTTATTTGATTATTTTTTTAGTGACCGTCGGGATTTTCCAATTTATCAGCAACCAGAACGATACCACCGTTGAAATTCGATACGACCAATTAAGACAAGAGCTCAAAGACAACAATGTAGCCAGTCTTAAGCTTCAATTTGACGGTTATTCCTATTTGGTCACTGGTAAATATAAAGTAAAGCCGGAAAAGGCGGAGTCAGACCAGTTTTACACCCACTCCAATGTAGAAGAATTTGCGGTTAAAGAAATTTACGATGCCCAGACGAAGAACGGGTTTGAGTTGGTCGTAAAACCGACTGAAGGCCCAAGCATCTGGCTTACGTTCTTAACGTCGATCATCCCTTTCGTGATAATCTTTATACTGTTCTTCTTCCTTATCAACCAAGCGCAGGGCGGCGGCGGCAAAGTGATGAACTTTGGCAAGAGCCGGGCGCGCTTGTACAATGAGGAGAAGAAACGGGTCACATTTGAAGATGTGGCCGGGGCCGACGAGGAGAAGCAGGAGCTTGTGGAAGTCGTGGAATTCCTCAAGGACCCGCGTAAATTCGCGGCGGTCGGGGCGCGCATTCCGAAAGGCGTCTTGCTTGTGGGCCCTCCGGGTACCGGTAAAACGCTGCTTGCCCGCGCTGTTGCGGGTGAAGCGGGCGTACCGTTCTTCAGCATATCCGGTTCCGATTTCGTCGAAATGTTCGTCGGTGTCGGCGCCTCCCGTGTTCGCGATTTGTTCGAGAACGCGAAGAAAAACGCCCCTTGTATCATCTTCATTGACGAGATCGACGCTGTCGGCCGTCAACGGGGAGCAGGGCTTGGCGGCGGGCACGATGAGCGTGAACAAACGCTTAATCAGCTGCTCGTCGAGATGGATGGCTTCGGCGCCAACGAAGGTATCATCATCGTAGCAGCGACGAACCGTCCTGATATTCTTGATCCCGCGCTTCTGCGCCCGGGACGTTTCGACCGTCAAATAACGGTAGACCGTCCGGATGTTAAAGGCCGCGAAGCGGTGCTTAAGGTGCATGCCCGTAACAAGCCCCTTGCGAAGGACGTCAAGCTCGATGTCATTGCAAAGAGGACGACAGGCTTCACCGGCGCAGATCTGGAGAACCTGCTTAATGAAGCCGCGCTTTTGGCGGCACGCCGAAATAAGAAGGATATCGCGATGGTTGAGGTTGATGAAGCGATTGACCGTGTTATTGTCGGTACGGAGAAACGCAGCCGCGTAATCAGCGACCGTGAGAAGCGGATCGTCGCTTATCACGAAGCGGGTCATACAATCGTAGGTTATTTCCTCGAACACGCCGATATGGTGCATAAGGTAACGATTATCCCGCGCGGCCGGGCCGGCGGATACGTCATCATGCTGCCTAAAGACGGCGATCGTATGCTGACGACCAAGCAGGAGCTGCTTGATAAAGTTACCGGGCTGCTCGGTGGCCGCGTGGCCGAAGAAATATTTATCGGCGAAATCGGCACCGGCGCATACAGCGACTTCAAGCAGGCGACCAGCATTGTTCGCAGCATGATCATGGAATACGGGATGAGCGAAAAGCTCGGACCAATGCAGTTCGGCAGCTCGCAGGGCCAAGTATTCTTAGGCCGCGATATCGGACACGAGCAGAATTACTCCGATGCGATTGCTTATGAAATCGATCAAGAAATGCAAAGCTTCATCAATGACTGCTACACCCGTGCGAAAAACCTGCTTAACGAGAAGAGCAAGGAAGTGCATCTGATCGCGCAAACACTGCTTACCGAAGAGACGCTTGAGCTCGAACAGATTAAGCGCCTCATCGAAACCGGTACGATTGACGGCAGCGGCGACGGCGGATCTAATGATTCGAATGGAGAGCCGAAAGCCGAACCAATTATCGACACGATCGGCGGCGTCAAGGTCCGCATTCAGACTAAGGAATCGGGCGACATCGTTCCCCCTGCAGATCCGGATGGCGGAGACGACACGAATAAGGGTTAGCGTATTTCATAATAGGCTGTCCGAGCGAAATTGCTCGGGCAGCCTTTTTCCTCATAAAAGCGTTTTAACAGGAGGTCGTGTAAGCTTTGACGACGTTAAGCGTTCCATGCAGCACTTTCTTTCCTAAGAACGGTCAAATCGGCTCCATTTGTCGGTTGACAGCATCCCGTTCACTTGTGTAAATTAAGTGTTAAACAATCGAAATTGTAGCCGACGGATTGTGTGCGGGGGCACTTCATAAATAAGGCATGTCTGGGATTGTGCATCTGTTCACAAAGTCAGCGAAAAGAGGAGATCATAACCATGGAAGCATTGGCTCTCGAGCGCAAAGCGGAACAAAACCGTGAGCTGCGGGAACGTTTAATGCAGCTTAAGAAAGAGCGTAACGCAATTATTTTAGCGCATTATTATCAGCGTGATGAGATACAGGAAGTGGCGGATTTCCGCGGGGACTCGTTTCTGCTCGCACAGAAAGCCGCTCAGACCGACGCAGACGTCATTGTATTCTGCGGCGTACATTTTATGGGGGAAAGCGCCAAAATTTTGGCTCCGAATAAAACGGTAATCATTCCCGACGAACGTGCCGGCTGTCCGATGGCAGATATGGTCAACGTCGATGGTCTTCGCAAGCTTAAAGCGCAGCATCCCAATGCGAAGGTTGTCACCTACATTAATTCCTCGGCCGAAATTAAAGCGGAGACCGACATCTGCTGTACATCTGCCAATGCCGTGCGTGTAGTTAATTCGGTGGAATCGGATGAAGTGATTTGGGTGCCGGATAAAAATCTCGGTCACTACGTGCAGCAGCACACCGATAAAAAAATGATAATCTGGGAAGGTTACTGCAACACGCACGACATGCTCACCGTCAAAGATGTAGAAGAGATGAGAGCGAAGTATCCGAATGCGCAGTTCGTTGTGCATCCCGAGTGCCGCCCGGAAGTGGTGGAGCTCGGCGATTTTGTCGGCAGCACAACGGCCATCATCAAATACTGCAAGGAGTCAGACTGTAAGGAGTTTATCGTGGGGACGGAAGATGGTACAGGCTATCAGCTGCGTCTTGACAGCCCGGATAAAACGTTCCATTTTGCAACCAAATATCTGGTTTGCCCGAACATGAAAGTGAACAACTTGAAGAAGCTTGTTAAATGCCTGGAGACGATGCAGCCGCAGATTTACGTTCCGGAGCATGTTGCAGATCAGGCTCGTTTATCCTTGGAGCGGATGCTGCAGGTGAAATAGCATCTGCTGCCCAGAAAGGAAACTCATACGAATGGTTCCACGATATTTAGTTGATGCTTCACTGGAAGATCTGCCTGTTATAGATAAAGATGTCATCGTCATTGGGGCCGGCATAGCCGGCCTTTTTACCGCGATTAAAGCGAGCGCTGCCAATGAAGTGCTCATGATAACGAAAAAATCGCTGCTTGACAGCAACACCCGTTATGCGCAGGGCGGAATTGCCGCTGTTATTTCCGAGGACGATTCCCCTGCATATCATCGCCAGGACACGCTGATCGCCGGTGCAGGGTTATGCTCGCATGAAGCGGTTGAAGTATTGGTACACGAGGGTCCGAAGGGCGTTCGTGATTTGGTGCGCATGGGAACACAATTCGATCAGGAGAACGGGGAGTTCGCACTGACGAAGGAGGGTGCGCACAGCCAGCGGCGCATTTTACATGCGAACGGAGATGCGACAGGGTTCGAGATTGTCCGCGCTCTTTCGGAGAAAGCCGTTGAAAACCCGCGAATCGAAGTTTGGGATGACCATTTTGTTATCGATCTGATAACGGAGAATGGCGAGTGCATCGGCGCCCTTGTGCAGAAGCCGGACGGCCAACGTTTGTTTGTGCGGGGAAAAGCGACTATTCTGTGTTCAGGCGGTGCCGGACAGCTTTACCGGTATACAACGAACCCTGATGTGGCCACCGGGGACGGTATCGCGATGGCATACAGGGCGGGTGCCTACATACAGGATGTAGAATTCATACAGTTTCATCCGACGTCGCTTTGTTACCCGGGAGCGCCGCGGTTTCTTATTTCCGAGGCCGTGCGGGGAGAAGGCGCAGTTCTGCGGAACATCAGAGGCGAGCGCTTTATGGAAAGGTATCATGAGCAGCTCGAGCTTGCACCCCGGGACATTGTCGCCCGTGCGATCGTCAGTGAAATGGAAGCGACTAAATCAACGTTTGTGTATATTGACGTAACGCATGAGTCGGCGGAAATGGTGAAGCACCGTTTCCCGAACATTTATGAGTTTTGCTTGAATTTCGGACTTGATTTAACCACGGATTGGATTCCGGTTGCTCCTGCAGCACATTATATGATGGGTGGAGTCAAAACCGATCTGAGCGGCGAAACGAACATCGCGCGTCTGTTTGCTTGCGGCGAGTGCTCGTCCACCGGCGTGCACGGAGCAAATCGCCTGGCGAGCAACTCATTGTCCGAAGCGATCGTATTCGGACGGCGGATCGTCGAACGAATTAATTCGCTGAAGCCGCTGCAGAAGCAAGGATTGGCACGGCTGGAGTCGCTGGAACGAAGTGGAGCCCCGATGCAGGCGGTTGTGGAGAAACGGTTGAAGCTGCAGAAAATTATGGTGCGCTATGCCGGGCTGCGCCGCGATGGCAATGGTTTAAAGAAAGGGCTGGAAGAATTACGCCGACAGCTGCCGATTTTTCAGTCTGTGCTTACCAAGCGCGAGGAGTACGAGTTTGCCAACCTGCTCACATGCGCAATACTGACAAGCGAGGCTGCATTGACGCGAGAGGAAAGCCGCGGCGCGCATTACCGTGAAGATTTTCCGGAACGGGATGACCTGTTGTGGCGCAAGCACGCGATGCTGCATCGGGAATATGGCGTAACAGAGGAGCGGATAGACGATGTATGAAGCAACATTCGCAGTCGGCGGCGGAAGCGTAGAAACGCTGCGCGAGCAAATCCGGCTGTGGCTGGCCGAAGACGTCGGCAAGGGCGATGTTACGAGCTGGTCGACCATTCCAGCAGGCAGCAAATCGAAGGCTGTCATTCATGTCAAAGAGAACGGTATCCTGGCTGGCATGCCGATTGCGCGTCTTGTCTTTGAAGTGGTTGACCCTTCGCTTACTTTCCGGGCGCTGGCGGCCGACGGGGACAAGGTTGAGAAGGGAACCGTGCTGGCTGAGGTGGAAGGCAGCACTCACAGCTTGCTCACCGGCGAACGCCTGGCCCTTAATTTACTGCAGCGGTTGTCTGGAATTGCAACCAAAACCCGCGCCTTCGTCGATGCGCTTGGCGGACTTCCGGTCAGGCTTGTCGATACACGCAAAACAACGCCTGGTCATCGGCTTTTGGAGAAATACGCTGTACGCGTTGGCGGAGGTTCCAATCACCGGTTCGGGCTGTATGATGCGGTGATGATCAAAGATAATCATATTAAAGGCTCAGGGGGCATCACGCAGGCCGTTCAAGCCGCCCGTAGGCAAATTCCGCATACGATGAAGATCGAGGTGGAAACCGAATCGCTTGAACAGGTAGAAGAAGCTCTTGCGTGCGGGACGGATATCATTATGCTTGATAACATGATATATGAACGGATGAAGGAAGCGGTACAGCGTATCAGATCGCAAGCGCCTCATGTTATTATAGAAGCATCGGGAGGCGTGCGGCTGGATACGGTACAAGCCGTTGCAGAATGCGGCGTAGATGTGATCTCCGTAGGGGAACTGACATATTCGTTCCATTCGCTGGACATAAGCCTCGATTTAAACGGGAAGAAAGGAGGACCGGAAGCGTGATTCTAGTCGTTGATGTCGGCAATACCAATATCGTGCTTGGCATATATAAAGGCGAGAAGCTGCTCCATCATTGGCGGCTTAGCACGAACCGGTCCGCCACGGTAGACGAGTACGGCATTATGATCCATAACTTGTTCCATTTGGCCGGAGCAACGCTCGATCAGATGGATGGGGTCATTATTTCCTCAGTTGTTCCACCGCTTATGCGGACGCTTGAGCAGCTGTGTGCGAAATATTTGCGCAAGGTGCCGCTCATTGTCGGGCCGGGCGTTAAGACCGGCTTAAACATCCGGTATGAGAACCCTCGCGAGGTGGGTGCCGACCGGATTGTCAACTCGGTTGCGGGGATCGAGAAATACGGGACACCGCTGATCGTGGTTGATTTTGGAACAGCGACGACCTTCGATTATATCGATGCTGGAGGCAACTATCTCGGCGGCGCTATCGTCCCGGGTATCGGTATTTCCACCGAGGCTCTATACCAGCGGGCGGCCAAGCTGCCGCGTATTGAGCTGGTTAAGCCCAAGAGCGTAATCGGGCGGAACCCGGTGACATCGATGCAGGCGGGTATTATTTTCGGCTATGCCGGACAGGTTGACGGTATTGTAAGACGAATACGTTCAGAGTTCAATGTCACGCCGCGCGTTATCGCGACAGGCGGGCTCGCCGAGCTCATCTCTGCGGAATCCGAGACCATTGAAGAGGTCGACCCGCTGCTTACCTTAGAAGGTTTGCGCATTATTTATGAGCGAAACCAGGAACACTAAGTTTAAATGAAGTGAGACCAACGAAGCATGGCTAAAAGCTCGGTATATGCTTACGAAGTAAGCTTTTAGCTCGCAAGGAAGCGACTCAACGAAGCATGGCTAAAAGCTCGGTATATGCTTACGAAGTAAGCTTTTAGCTCGCAAGGAAGCGACTCAACGAAGTATCGCTAAAAGCTCGGTCTATGCTTACGAAGTAAGCTTTTAGCTCGCAATGAAGCGACTCAACGAAGTATCGCTAAAAGCTCAGTCTATGCTTACGAAGTAAGCTTTTAGCTCGCAATGAAGCGACTCAACGAAGTATCGCTAAAAGCTCAGCTTACGAAGTAAGCTTTTAGCTCGCAATGAAGCGACTCAACGAAGTATCGCTAAAAGCTCAGCTTACGAAGTAAGCTTTTAGCTCGCAATGAAGCGACTCAACGAAGTATCGCTAAAAGCTCAGTCTATGCTTACGAAGTAAGCTTTTAGCTCGCAATGAAGCGACTCAACGAAGTATCGCTAAAAGCTCAGTCTATGCTTACGAAGTAAGCTTTTAGCTCGCAATGAAGCGACTCAACGAAGTATCGCTAAAAGCTCTTGGGAGGGAAATAAAGTTGCAGCATGATAAAACGAATGATTATTTAATTCGAGGCACAGCGTGGGGCGGGAAGCTGCGCGTCTTCGGAGTACGCACGACTGATCTTATTGAAGAGCTTCGCAGGCGCCATGGCACGCTTCCCACAGCCACCGCTGCACTGGGCAGAACGGCAACGGCGGGAGCTATGATGGGCGCCATGCTTAAAGGCGAGGAGAAGCTGACGATCCAGGTGAAAGGCGACGGTCCGGTAGGGCAAATAGTCGTCGACGCGAATGCGCATGGAGAGGTGCGCGGTTATGCGGATAATCCCGAGGTTCAGCTTCCAAGCAATGCTTTGGGAAAGCTTGACGTAGCGGGTGCGGTTGGCCGGAACGGCCATATCCACATCATTAAGGATCTCGGGTTGAAAGAACCTTACCGCGGGAGTACTCCCATCGTATCGGGTGAGTTGGCAGAGGATTTTACGTATTATTTTGCCACGTCGGAGCAAACCCCATCCGTTGTCGGATTGAGTGTCCTCGTGGATGAATATGGAAAAGTAATGACTGCCGGCGGGTTTATCGTTCAACTGCTGCCGGGAGTAAGCGAAGAAGAGATTACCCGCCTCGAACAGGCGATCACAATACTGCCTCCTATCTCGGCGCTGCTCGATCAAGGGGAAACACCTGAAGGACTGCTTCGCTGGGTAGTCGGCGACGATTTACAGCTGCTTGATACGCTGGATATCGTGTTTGCTTGCAAATGCTCGCGCGAACGGGTGGAGCGTACGCTCATAAGTATGGGGGAGCAAGAGTTGAAGCAGTTAATTCAAGAAGACGGAAGAGCTGAAATCGTGTGCCATTTCTGCAACGAGACTTATGAATTTGACCGTCCGCAGCTGGAGATGCTGCTCGATCAGGCGAAGCCGCAAAAACCGATTCAATAAATCGGAGGCCAAGCGACAATGAAGAAAGACCAGGTGTTGAAGAGCATCATGCTGCTTCAAGCCGTATGTATGATCGTTCTTGCAGCAGTCGTCGTCACTCGCGTGATTAGTGCCCCGAACCAAGGGGTACCGCAAGGTGATGATAAGGATGAAATGAAAGAACCTGCTGCGGCAGTGGACCGGCTTGCAGCCACGGTTGGAAGCGTGCGGATTACAGATGCGGAATTAATCGGACAACTGCGCAGCCAGTATGGGAGTTCGGTACTGAGAACCTTGATGGTACGCGCTGCTATACGGCTGGAAGCGCATGCCGATAATTTGACTGCCTCGGCACAGGAAATCGATGAAGAGCTGGCAGTGGTAATAGCCGGTTACGATAGTGAGCAGCAGTACTACGCTTCTATGAAAGAGCAGCTTGGCTTAACGCCTGAGACGATACGTGAAGATACCAAATACAAGCTGCTGCTTGAGAAAATCGCGATTCGGTCGGTTCAGGTATCCGAGGACGAAGTGGATTCCTTTATTGATGAGAATAAGGAGCAGCTTATGCCGCGTACCCAATACCGGCTAGCCTGGATTGTGACCGACAACAAGAAGGACGCCGAAGAGCTGCTGCGCAAGCTGGAGCGCGGAGAAGATTTTGCGCTTATGGCCAAAACCTATTCGAAGGATCGGGACAGTGCGGACAGCGGCGGAGATCTGGGTCTGATCGACGAGAACGACCCCTTTATAAGTAATGAGATTCTTTCTGAGGCTGCCAACCTTGAAATCGGTGAAACAACCGGACCAATCCCTGTGGATGGTGGTCAGGCCATTATCCGTCTTCTGGAAACGCATACGACCGGGAAGACGGACGAGAGGCTCATGCGCGAGAATGCCCGCAAACAAGTGGCGTTGTCCAAAGCCAGCCCGCTTAATACGCTCGAAGATAATCTGCTGGCCAAGTACAATGCCAGTATCAAATAGGACTAAGCTTGAAAATGGAAATACGTGCAAGACGCCGCGGCGAAAGACAAACTGACTATTGACAACGGCTGGTTACCATTGATAAGATGAAAGAAAAACCAACTGAATTAGTCGGAATAAGGAGGAGCTCTTTTATCATGGCTAAAATTGTGCAGAATGTAACCGAACTTATTGGTGATACACCGCTCGTCCGTTTAAATCGTTTGGTGCCGGAAGACAGCGCGGAAATCTACGTTAAGCTTGAGTACCAAAATCCGGGCGCGAGCGTTAAAGACCGGATTGCTATCAGCATGATCGAAGTAGCCGAGCAGGAAGGCCTGATCAAGCCGGGCGACACTATCGTTGAGCCAACGAGCGGCAATACGGGAATCGGCCTCGCAATGGTAGCGGCTGCCAAGGGCTACAAAGCAATTCTGGTTATGCCTGAAACGATGAGCCTGGAGCGCCGCAATCTCCTTCGCGCTTATGGTGCGGAGATCGTCTTGACACCGGGTTCCGAAGGAATGAACGGTTCTGTACGCCGCGCGGAAGAAATTCAGAAGGAAAACCCTTCCTACTTTATGCCGCAGCAGTTTAAAAACCAGGCGAATGTGAAAATTCACCGCGAAACGACCGGTCCGGAAATCGTGGAAGCGATTAACTCGCTTGACGGCAAGCTGGATGCGTTCATTTCAGGTATTGGTACAGGCGGTACGATCTCCGGTGCAGGGGAAGTATTAAAGAAGAATTTTCCGAACATTAAAATTTATGCTGTGGAGCCGGCTGCTTCGCCGCTGCTTTCCGGCGGCAGCCCGGGACCGCACAAAATTCAAGGCATCGGCGCTAACTTCATTCCGGAGATTCTGAACCGTGAAATTTACGACGGCGTCATTACAATCGAGAACGACGAAGCGTTCGAATATGCCCGGCGTGCGGCGAAAGAAGAAGGCATCCTATGCGGCATTTCGTCCGGTGCAGCTATTTACGCCGCGTTGAAAGTGGCGAAGGAACTTGGCAAAGGCAAGCGCGTAGTCGCTGTTGTGCCTTCTAACGGCGAACGTTACCTCTCTACACCGCTGTTCAACTTCGAGAACTAACAGAGGCTTACAGGCCGATTATGGAATGGACTCCCATGTAATGTGGGGGTCCATTTATTTTTTCAATAACTAACGCCAGACGCGGGTAAAATAACGGATAAAATCTTTTCTTTTCCCTCCTTATTCGGTATACTAGCTTCCAACAGAACGAGCGGACGATTTTCGCCCTTACTCGACATTTCAGAAAAGCGGAGGGCTGGATATGACGATGACAGCCTTTACACAATGGCAGGAATGGCAGAGGGAGCAGCAATTTACTACCCTTCCTCTGCTGCTCAGAATGCCGTTGTCAGACGGCGAAGACAGACCCGCATCCTGGGAGAAGGCTTGGGAGACGGCATCCCCTAATGCTTTTGTGCTGGAGAGCGGCAAGAACGGCCGATACACCTACCTGGGGCTCTCGCCGGTGTCACTTATTCGCGGAAAAGGGGATCTGGCGGTAACAACCGATTGCCGGAACGGGAATGTTAACGAATATCGGTCCAAGCCGTTGGATGCGGTCCGTTTATGGATGAGCGGCTTTAAGGCCCCGTGGCTGCCCGAAGGTCCCAAATGGACGGGCGGCTGCATCGGTTTCTGGAGCTACGACGTCGTTCGCTCGATTGAGCGGATTCCGGAGTTTGCAGCGGACGATCTCGGTTTACCTGATTATCTGTTTATGCGAATGGACGAGCTGTGGATTGTAGACCATCACGAACAAGCGCTTTATTGCGCTGTGCACAGCCAAGTAACAGGCGAAGAATCGAGCGGGCGGCTGCTGCAATTATACAATGCCGCCATTGAACGGGCACAGGCAATGTCGCAGCTGTGGGCCGAGCTCACAGCGACCGAGTCAGTTGGGCGGATTTCCGGGGAGCGCAGCGCGGTGAAGCTGAAGCAAGCGCGGGTCGAACTGATGGAGAAGGGATCGCTTCATATCGATGTCGAAGCGGTGACCGGCAAAACTTCTCCGTTTTCCAAGGAAGGTTTCATGGAAGCCGTTGAACGCATTCGTGCCTATATCGCGCAGGGAGACGTGTTTCAGGTAAATCTATCGCTTCGCCAGAGCAGGGAAACGACGACGTCCCCGGAAGAGCTTTATGAGTGGCTCCGATTGCTCAACCCATCTCCATATATGGGATTTCTGCGCTCTCCCGACTTCCAGCTCGTATCGGCATCGCCGGAGCTGTTGGTCGAGCTGCGGCGCGGGCAGCTCGCGGCGAGACCGATCGCGGGCACTCGCAGACGCGGGCGCACCGAAGAGGAAGACCAGGCTATGGCCGACGAACTGATCGGCAATGAGAAAGAGCGGGCGGAACATATTATGCTCGTCGATTTGGAGCGTAATGATCTCGGACGCATTTCGGCCTATGGTTCGGTCCATGTCAAAGAGCTGATGGTTATAGAATATTACAGCCATGTCATGCATCTGGTTTCACAAGTGGAGGGGACCCTCGCTGCAGGGAAAGATGCTTATGACGTAATCGCGGCAACTTTCCCGGGTGGTACCATCACAGGCGCTCCCAAAATCCGGACTATGGAAATCATCGAAGAGGTGGAACCGGTGCGCCGCGGACCTTATACCGGATCGCTCGGATGGATTGACTATAACGGCGATATGGAATTTAATATTATTATAAGGACAATGACGGTTAAAGACGGTGTCGTCCATATACAAGCAGGTGCGGGGATCGTCATCGACTCCGATCCGGAACGTGAATACCATGAGTCGCTGAATAAGGCCAAGGCGCTTTGGAAAGCGATCCAATACAGCGAGCAATGGGCTCGCGCCCAACCTATAAGGGGGTAACGCAAATGGTTTTGGTCATCGATAACTACGACTCTTTTACGTATAATTTGGTTCAATATCTCGGAGAGCTGGGCGAGGAAATCGTTGTGAAGCGGAATGATGAAATCGATCTTGAGGGCATCGCGGAGCTTGCTCCGGACCACATCCTGATCTCCCCCGGGCCGTGCAGCCCGAACGAAGCTGGAATTAGCCTTGCGCTAATCGAGCGGTTCAAGGGTGTTATTCCCATATTCGGCGTCTGCCTCGGTCACCAGTCGATCGGACAAGCGTTCGGCGGCGATGTCGTGCGTGCAGAGAAGCTGATGCATGGCAAGACCTCCGAAATCTTTCATGATGAAAAATCAGTCTTTGCGGGGGTCCCGTCACCGTTCACGGCAACGCGCTACCATTCGCTTATCGTAAAACGTGAGACACTGCCGGATTGCCTTGAGGTTAGCGCACAAACGGCCGATGGCGAAATTATGGGACTGCGGCACAAGGAATATCCGATAGAGGGCGTGCAGTTTCATCCCGAATCGATCATAACCGAGAACGGGCTGACCCTTCTTCGCAATTTTCTGGGCATGCGGGCAGGCGCTGCACGATGAACGTTGGCTGGAACGGAACCGTCCGGCCAGCGGAAGAAGCCGTGATCTCGGTATTCGATCACGGTTTTTTGTATGGAATGGGCCTATTTGAAACTTTTCGCACATACGAAGGCCGACCGCACTTACTGGAGCGTCATTTGAAGCGTCTTTCAGATGGCTGCCGCTCACTCGGAATCGTTTACGATGCAGATGCGAATGCGGTGCGGAAGTGGCTGTCTGATCTGATGGAAGCGAATGACCTGAATGACGCGTACGTACGTCTTACTGTCACGGCGGGCGTCGGTGAGCTTGGGCTTCCTTCGAGCGACTACACGAAGCCGGATTCGCTGCTGCTGGTCAAGCCCCTGCCGTCCCCCCCTGCCCGGTTGTACACCGAGGGACGCGAGCTGGTGCTGCTAAAGACCCGGCGCAATACGCCGGAGGGCGAAATCCGGCTGAAATCGCTGCATTATATGAATAATATCATTGCGAAGCGCGAGCTGTTGGAGCTTGCCGCCGCGCCCGGTGCCGAAGGGCTGATGCTGACCCGCGAAGGCTGGCTGGCCGAAGGCATCGTCAGCAATGTATTTTTTGCCCGGGAAGGAACAATATATACCCCATCCGTTGCAACCGGCATTTTGCCTGGGGTAACGCGTGCGCGTATCATTGAACTTGCGCAGGCAGCCGGAATAGAAGTACAGGAAGGTCTGTATACCTGGAATGACCTGATTACGGCGGAGGAAGTATGGGTAACCAATTCCATACAGGAGCTGGTACCGGTAACGACGCTTCGCAATCTCGAGGGAAATAAGTTAGCCGTTGGCGGCGGGACCGCCGGCCCGGTGTCTAAGAAGCTGTTAGCAGCTTACCGTGAGGAAGCGGTATTCGGGCGCGATGTCTAGTGCATAATGGACTTGCCAGGAAAGGGATGAACACAATGCAGCAGCAGTCAACCGGAAGAGGCGGGCAATGGCCCTATATCAGGTCATACGAGCTTGACGAGGGCGTTCGTCTTGAACTAGGCCGGCGTACACTCATTATGGGAATACTGAATATGACCCCGGACTCCTTCTCGGACGGCGGCCGCTATAACGATATCGATGCTGCGATCAAATACGCCCGTAAAATGGTACAAGACGGTGCAGATATCATTGACGTGGGCGGAGAATCTACCCGCCCCGGGAGCGATCCGGTTACCTTGGAGGAGGAGCTTCGCCGTGTGCTTCCGGTTATTACGGCACTGCGGGAAGAACTGCCTCGCGTGCCTGTATCGATCGATACTTACAAAGCCGAGACCGCACTTCAAGCGCTTGAAGCCGGCGCGCATATTATCAACGATGTCTGGGGATTCAAAGCCGATCCCCGAATTGCCTCGATTGCCGCGGAATATGGCTGTCCCGTTATTCTCAGTCACAACCGGCATACGCTTGATTATGCCGACTTAGTGCCGGATGTGATAGCCGATTTGAACGTCAGCATCGGAATCGCCCGATCGGCAGGCGTCGCCGAACCGAATATCTGGCTTGATCCAGGCATTGGTTTTGCCAAAGATTACAACAATAACCTGGAGTTGCTTGGCCGGTTGGATGAACTCACATCGCTTGGTTTTCCGGTTCTATTAGGTACATCGCGCAAAAAGTTTATACGCGAAACACTGCGGTTGTCTGCTGATGAGGTCGCCTTCGGAACGGCCGCAACAATCACTATGGGAATCGCTCAAGGCTGTCAGATCGTTCGCGTGCACGATGTCATCGACATGAAGCGGAACGCGTTGATGGCGGATGCAATCGTATACCGGGGGCAGCCCATCTCTTAAACAATCTGAGAGTATAAAATTTCTTGCTGCTTTCTGGCATCGGAGCACGGTCGGCGAGAGTCGGTCAATGTTACACATGAAGAAGCAAGCGGGTAAGGGGGAGCATGGAATGGATCGGATGACACTGAAAGGGATGCGTTTTTTCGGATTTCATGGCGTTTTTCCGGAAGAAAACAAACTGGGCCAGCAATATTATGTCGATATCGAGCTGAAGCTTGACCTCTCACAAGCGGCGCAAACAGATGATCTCGAGCACACGGTTAACTATGCAGAGATTCATGCCCTTGTGAAATTCATTGTCGAAGGACCGCCTTTTAAATTAATTGAAGCTTTAGCGGGTCACATTGCATCAAGGCTGCTCGAAGCTTATACTAATGTAAATGAAGTGACGGTTCGTGTGACGAAACCTCACCCGCCTTTTGATATTCATTTCGAGGGTGTAACCGTTGAACTTTGCAGAAAGCGGGATTGATATGGATAACAACAGCCCGCTAAACGATAAATCCGCAAGCGTGCGAGCAACCGATTCTGCTTCGAATCGGCAGGCATCGGCCGCGGACAGCAAGAAATCATGTGCTGAATCCCGCGGCTTTGAGGCATATATCGCACTTGGCTCAAACGTCGGCGACCGCGAACGGCTGATTACCGAGGCGCTGCTAATGCTTCAAGCGCATCCGGCCATCGAAGTGCTGCGTGTATCCGGAATTTATGAGACCGAACCGGTCGGTTATACCCAGCAGCCGGCTTTTCTTAATATGACAGCTGCGGTCTGTACGTCTCTTGAGCCTCTTGCGCTGCTGCGGGCGATGCTCAGCATAGAGAAACAGCTTGGCAGGACGCGGGATATCAGATGGGGTCCGCGGACAATCGATCTCGATTTGCTGCTGATGGAAGACGTTGCAATGGAGGCGGGCGAACTGAATCTGCCCCACCCGAGAATGATGGAGAGGGCATTTGTGCTGGTACCGCTGCGCGATATACTTGAAAGCGGTCATCCGCTCAAGGAGCAAGTCGATCAAGCGGCAGCCCTGGCGTTAGAGGATGGAGGGGAAGGCATCAAGTTATGGAATATGATCAAATGGCACAACGAGTCCGCGCATTCCGAAAATTGAAAGGATTCACTCAGCAGGAGCTTGCAGAGCGGCTCAAGGTATCGGTGGCAGTTCTCGGTTCGTTGGAGCGGGGAACGCGAAAGCCCGACCCGAAGCTGCTTGAACGCATTTCGGAAACGCTCGGTATCAGCTACAACGAACTCACGGCTGACAACACCGGTTATAAGTAAAATAGGGTACATCAGAAGGGAGTGGGAGCGGCATGCTCAAAATCGGTAACATCAAGATGAAAAATAAAGTCGTGCTTGCGCCGATGGCAGGCGTGTGCAATCCGGCTTTTCGACTGATTGCAAAGGAATTCGGCTGCGGGCTAGTCTGCGCCGAAATGGTAAGCGACAAAGCGATCCTGCATGGGAATAAGCGGACGCTTGATATGCTGTTCGTTGACGAGCGGGAGAAGCCGCTCAGCCTGCAAATATTCGGCGGTGACAGGGAATCGCTCGTAGAGGCGGCGAAAATCGTCGATACACAGACAAATGCCGACATTATCGACATCAATATGGGGTGTCCGGTACCTAAAATTACAAAATGCGACGCAGGTGCCAGGTGGCTGCTCGACCCGGATAAAATCTATGAGATGGTATCGGCTGTCGTGGATGCCGTCAATAAACCGGTAACCGTCAAAATGCGTATCGGCTGGGACAGCGAGCATATCTACGCGGTGCAGAATGCACAGGCCGTCGAGCGTGCGGGCGGTAAAGCAGTAAGCGTTCACGGCCGGACCAGAGAGCAGTTGTATACCGGCAAGGCGAATTGGGATATTATAAAGGATGTTAAACAAGCGGTAACGATTCCCGTTATTGGAAACGGGGACGTATTTACTCCCGAGGATGCGAAACGGCTGCTCGACCATACCGGCTGCGACGGCGTCATGATCGGACGCGGAGCGCTAGGCAATCCGTGGATGCTGTACCGGACGATTCATTATTTGACCGAGGGCGAGCTGCTTGCAGACCCGACACCGAGGGAGAAGATGGAAATCGCCATTGTTCATATGGATCGCCTCGTCAAGCTGAAGGGCGAATCCGTCGCCGTACGCGAGATGCGCAAGCATCTGGCCTGGTACTTGAAGGGGCTGCCTGGTGCCGCAAGGGTGAAAGACGTCATCATGGAAGAGACGAGCAGGGATAAGATGGCGCAAATTCTTTCAGGATATATTGAATCGCTGGGAGCCGAAAGCGAGAAACCGGCTGCTTCTGGTTCTGCCCAGACTGACGAGGTCGTATATCATTAACTCGTGAAAGCCCAAGGGTTGATCGAAGCCTTCGGTATAGTCTGATAAAGCGTTTTCAGCATACATTCGTGCTTTCGTTGACATTCGGGGTAAATTTGCAATATAATTTTTCAATAATCAGATTCGTTGGTAATTGATCGGATTGTCCGCCTGGTATAATGAACTGACAAACTTGACCCCTGCGCGGTGTCATCAAGGGTATGAAGCGTAATATATTAGGTAACGGTGAATTCATACACGGTATGAAAAAATGTCACACGACAGGAGAATCAGTAACATGAGCGATAAAGAGATCATTCTGACTCAGGACGGACTTAAGAAGCTGGAAGAAGAGCTTGAGAATTTAAAGTCGGTCAAGCGTCGTGAAGTAGCTGAACGGATCAAAATCGCAATCGGTTACGGCGATATCAGCGAGAACTCCGAATATGAGGATGCCAAGAACGAGCAGGCATTTATCGAGGGACGGATCATCACCCTTGAGAAAATGCTTCGCAATGCGCGGATCATCAACAACGACGATATCAACATCGATACGGTGAGCATCGGTTCGACCGTTACCGTTGAAGATATGGAGTTTGGCGATACGATGGAATATGCGATTGTCGGAACGGCCGAATCGGATCCGCTGCACAACAAAATTTCAAACGAAAGCCCGGTTGGCAAAGCGATTCTCGGTAAAAATAAAGGGACGATCGTAGAAGTTAACGTTCCGGCCGGCATTATTCAATATAAAATTGTCGACATCAAAAAATAACTGGCATGCCTTTTTGGAAAAGCTTCCTCCGGAAGCTTTTTTCAAAAGATGAGGAAGTATGGTGTCACGCTATACTTTCTTCTTTTTCACCGATGCTTTTGGGATAACAAGGAGATGAATGCAATTGGAGCATCAAACGCAAGAACAGGAACTTAGCGAGCTGCTGCAGATTCGCAGAGACAAGCTGGATCAGCTTCGCGGGTTAGGAATAGACCCGTTCGGCGGTAAATTCGAGAGAACTCATAACGCCAAAGAGATTTTGGATGCTTATGATAATGTGAGCAAGGAAGAGCTGGAGACGCAAGGCGTGGAGGTTAGCCTGGCTGGCCGCATCATGCAGAAGCGGGGCATGGGCAAAGCCGGATTTGCTCACATTCAGGATTTAAGCGGCAAAATCCAGATTTATGCGCGCAAAGACACCG
>NZ_CP080545.1:100000-177500 GCF_019550795.1 Paenibacillus sp. sptzw28 | reverse complement strand
AGTCGGGACCTAAGGCGAGGCCGAAAGGCGTAGTCGAAGGACAACAGGTTGATATTCCTGTACCACCGTAAGCCGTTATGAGCAATGGGGTGACGCAGAAGGGTAGTGACGCGGCCTGATGGAATAGGCCGTCCAAGCAGTGAGGCTGGTTGATAGGTAAATCCGTTAACCGATAAAGCTGGGCTGTGATGGGGAGGAAAATTACAGTACCGAAGGTCATGTGCTCCCGCTGCCGAGAAAAGCCTCTAGCCAGGTGATGGTGCCCGTACCGCAAACCGACACAGGTAGGCGAGCAGAGCATGCTAAGGCGCGCGGAAGAACTCTCGTTAAGGAACTCGGCAAAATGACCCCGTAACTTCGGGAGAAGGGGTGCCTCGGTAGGGTGAATAGCCCGAGGGGGCCGCAGTGAAAAGGCCCAAGCGACTGTTTAGCAAAAACACAGGTCTGTGCGAAGCCGTAAGGCGAAGTATACGGGCTGACGCCTGCCCGGTGCTGGAAGGTTAAGGGGAGTGGTAAGGGGCAACCCGAAGCTATGAACCGAAGCCCCAGTAAACGGCGGCCGTAACTATAACGGTCCTAAGGTAGCGAAATTCCTTGTCAGGTAAATTCTGACCCGCACGAATGGCGTAACGACTTGGGCGCTGTCTCAACGAGAGATCCGGTGAAATTTTAATACCTGTGAAGATGCAGGTTACCCGCGACAAGACGGAAAGACCCCATGGAGCTTTACTGCAGCTTGATATTGGACTTTGGTACGATCTGTACAGGATAGGTGGGAGCCTTGGAAGCCGGAGCGCCAGCTTCGGTGGAGGCATCGTTGGGATACCACCCTGATCGTATCGGAGTTCTAACCTGGTACCGTCATCCGGTACAGGGACCGTGTCAGGTGGGCAGTTTGACTGGGGCGGTCGCCTCCTAAAATGTAACGGAGGCGCCCAAAGGTTCCCTCAGAATGGTTGGAAATCATTCGTAGCGTGCAAAGGCATAAGGGAGCTTGACTGCGAGACCTACAAGTCGAGCAGGGACGAAAGTCGGGCTTAGTGATCCGGTGGTACCGCATGGAAGGGCCATCGCTCAACGGATAAAAGCTACCCTGGGGATAACAGGCTTATCTCCCCCAAGAGTCCACATCGACGGGGAGGTTTGGCACCTCGATGTCGGCTCATCGCATCCTGGGGCTGAAGTAGGTCCCAAGGGTTGGGCTGTTCGCCCATTAAAGCGGTACGCGAGCTGGGTTCAGAACGTCGTGAGACAGTTCGGTCCCTATCTGTCGCGGGCGTAGGAAATTTGAGAGGAGCTGTCCTTAGTACGAGAGGACCGGGATGGACGTACCGCTGGTGTACCAGTTGTTCCGCCAGGAGCACCGCTGGGTAGCCAAGTACGGACGGGATAAGCGCTGAAAGCATCTAAGCGTGAAGCCCCCCTCAAGATGAGATTTCCCAATTCGTAAGACCCCTGGTAGACGACCAGGTTGATAGGTTCGAGGTGGAAGCGCAGCAATGCGTGCAGCTGACGAATACTAATCGGTCGAGGGCTTATCCTACGAACGTTCACCTGAACGTTCACTTCGCACGCTGCTCTTAGGTTAACGTAAGACTAAAGGGGTTTCACAACCGTTTGTATCCAGTTTTCAAGGCGCAACCGCTTTGAACTGATTTTTGGGGCAACCAAAAATCCTGTTTGGTGGCGATGGCGGAGGGGAACCACGCGTTCCCATCCCGAACACGACCGTTAAGCCCTCCAGCGCCGATGGTACTTGGACCGCAGGGTCCTGGGAGAGTAGGACGCTGCCAAGCACGAGAAACCGACTGCATTTTTGCGGTCGGTTTTTTGTTGTTCAAATTAATTGTCTCCAAACATGCCCACTTCTGGAGACAAGTCTTTTACAATCGGATGAAGCGGTAAGCTCATACTAAGAGCAGAGGATGCCTGTTTAATCATGCGGCAGGTGATGTCGATGTTTAGCGTCAAATTATGATTCTCACCAAAGTGTAGGTTAATACCGCCGAAATTCATCAGTGGTTACAAAGCTGTACAGCTTCTTTGGTACACCCTAATCAACGGTATAACTTCACGCGAGTACAAAAACAAATCCAGGCTGCAAAGGAGTAAGGAGTTAATGAATTCCTGCTTTGGAGTCCAACTTGCAGATATAAATACCGTTCGAAAAATCGACAAAAATGCCCGCAAGTCAAAATCTTGACAGCCCCCACCCCCTCTGCTACTATTGCAATAATATACGCGAGGCGAATCAAACGTTTTATGTTAGAAAGCCCGATTTTGCTGGAAAAACATTGAAGGAGGAACATACTTGTGTGGGAAACCAAATTCGCCAAGGAAGGATTGACCTTTGACGACGTGCTTCTTGTACCCCGCAAATCGGAAATTTTGCCGCGGGAAGTTGATGTGTCAGTTAGTCTAAGCGCAAATGTAAAACTGAACATACCGCTCATGAGCGCAGGTATGGACACCGTTACCGAATCCGCGTTGGCGATTGCAATGGCGCGGGAAGGCGGCATCGGTATTATTCATAAAAATATGTCGATTCAGCAGCAAGCGGAGGAAGTTGACCGGGTAAAACGGTCGGAGAGCGGAGTCATTACCAACCCTTTCTCGCTTAAGCCGGATCATCATGTATATGATGCGGAAGAATTGATGGGGAAATATCGTATTTCAGGTGTTCCGATTGTGGATGAGAACAAGAAGCTGGTCGGTATTTTGACTAACCGGGATTTGCGTTTCATCCATGACTACTCGATGAAGATTAGTGAAGTCATGACCCATGAAAACTTGGTGACTGCGCCTGTAGGCACGACACTCCAGCAAGCGGAGGGTCTGCTGCAAAAGTATAAAATCGAGAAGCTGCCATTAGTGGATGAGACGAACACCCTTAAAGGGCTTATAACGATAAAGGATATTGAGAAGGCGATTCAATTTCCGAATGCGGCGAAGGACCTGCAGGGCAGACTGCTTTGCGGCGCCGCAGTTGGCATCGCCAAAGATACATTGGAACGGGCTGACGCACTTGTCGAGGCTGGGGTTGACGTCCTCGTTGTAGATACGGCTCACGGACATCAGAGGAACGTGCTGGGAATGGTACGCAAGCTTCGTGATAAGTATCCGGATCTCGTTATTGTTGCGGGTAATGTGGCTACAGGCGAAGGTACCCGTGATTTAATTGAAGCCGGTGCTTCCGTTGTTAAGGTCGGTATGGGACCAGGGTCAATTTGTACGACACGCATTATCGCGGGCATCGGTGTTCCGCAAATTACAGCAATTTACGACTGCGCGACTGTTGCGCGGGAATATAATATCCCGATTATCGCCGACGGGGGAATTAAGTATTCAGGCGATGTAACGAAAGCCATCGCTTCAGGAGCGAGCGCAATTATGATCGGCAGCCTCTTCGCCGGTACAGAGGAAAGTCCCGGCGAATCGGAAATTTACCAAGGCCGCCGATTTAAGGTTTATCGGGGAATGGGCTCGATTGGTGCCATGAAAGAAGGCAGTAAAGATAGGTATTTCCAGGAGAACGAAAACAAGCTTGTTCCCGAAGGCATTGAAGGTCGTGTCGCTTATAAAGGGCCGCTGGCCGATACGGTTCATCAGTTAATCGGCGGTCTCCGCTCAGGTATGGGATACTGCGGAACCCAGAATATCGATCAACTGAAAAACGACACCCAGTTTGTACGGATAAGTAATGCCGGTCTGCGTGAAAGCCATCCGCATGACGTGCAGATTACAAAAGAAGCGCCAAACTACTCACTATAAGAAAATCCGCAAAAGTCCATCAAATAGAGGGTCCTTTGGTCTGATAGACTCCTAGACAATAGGGTTCGTATCCAGGCAGGGAGATGGTGAAACCACCGTTTTCCCTGCCTTCTTTTTTCAAATGCGCTCCGTATGTTACAATAAGCAATGGACGATTCGAGGGAGAAGGAGAGAAGACGTTGAAAGCGAACAAGAGACCGGTACGTCTTGTATCGGCAGTTTCCGCTATGTTGGTCGGTTGGCTGTTTGCTATGACATTAGGTTCGACAGCGGCATATGCCGCAAAATCGTATACGCCAAATACGCTAGGTTTAGAGGTATCGTCGGCGATTCTGATTGATGTGGATACAGGACAAGTACTTTATCAGGTTGATCAGGATACCCCCCACCCCCCTGCCAGTATGACGAAGATGATGACAGAATATATTGTGCTGGACGAAATTAAATCAGGTCGTCTCAAATGGGACGATATCGTAACTGCGACAAAAGCAGCCGCCTCAACACCTGCAGATGGCTCCCAAATCTATTTGGCCGAAGGGGATAAGCATACGGTCAAAGATTTATACATAGCGATGGCTGTGGGCTCCGCGAATGACGCTACGGTTGCGCTGGCCGACCATATCGGCGGCACCGAACAAGGTTTCGTGCAAAAAATGAATGAAACGGCAAAATCGCTGGGACTGAATTCCGCCCATTTTACAACTGCTACGGGACTAACCGACACAACGGTTATTTCTGCCGCGGATCTGGCTAAATTTGCTAGAATATTACTTTTGAAGCATCCCGAGTTTTTGGACTACTCGAAAATACCTTCTTACAAATTTCGTGAACGTGATAAAAACCCAATGATAAACTGGAATTGGATGCTGGAATCGAATAAAAACGTTCAAGCTCTCAAGAAGTTTGCTTATCCGGGTGTAGATGGAATGAAAACCGGCTATATCGGAGCGGCCGGCTACTGCTTTACCGGGACGGCAAAACGTGGCGATATGAGACTTATCTCAGTCGTGATGGGAACCTCGTCAAAGGAAGCGCGTTTCTTGGAAACGGCAAAGCTGTTCGATTATGGATTTAATAATTTTGAACGGAAAACGGTTGTTGCGCCGAAAACGGTGGTAAAAAACGCAGAGTCGGTAAAAATAAAGAAAGGCGTTTCCAAGCAAGTTCCGATTGTGACGGCAAACGATGTCTCGTTCCTGGTGAAGAAGGGGGTCGAGCCGAACATCGAGCAGACGAATATTTCGCTCAAAGGCGAGGATCAACTGGTGGCCCCGATCAAACAAGGTCAAGTCGTTGGAACAGTTACTTTCGCCTATAAAGACCCGGACACCGGAAAGTCGATTCAGAATACAGTTAATCTGATTGCATCGGAAGATGTGGATAAGGCGAGCTGGTGGCGTTTGATGTTCCGCTCGATCGGAGATTTCTTTGCCGGATTGTTTAAAGGGATTGTCAATTTATTTTAAAGGATAATGCCGAGCGCTCCACTATGAATTACTAGTTGTCGAATGTGTTTGGATGCTGTAAAATATTTGGTTAGAACTAGTCCGGATATCCAAGGAAGTAAACAAATATATTTGGGCGTTACGTGGAACTATTGCAGAAAATATTAGGAGGATATGAACAATGGAAACAGGAACATCGCGTGTAAAACGCGGTATGGCTGAAATGCAAAAGGGCGGCGTCATTATGGACGTTATGAACGCCGAACAAGCGAAAATCGCCGAGGCTGCAGGTGCGACTGCCGTTATGGCGCTTGAGCGCGTACCATCCGATATCCGTGCAGCGGGCGGAGTTGCCCGTATGGCTGACCCGACGGTTTTGGAGGAAGTAATGAAAGTTGTCTCAATTCCGGTTATGGCTAAAGCCCGTATCGGACATTATGTAGAAGCGAAGGTGCTGGAAGCACTCGGAGCCGATTACATTGATGAAAGCGAAGTGCTGACGCCGGCCGACGAGGTGTTCCACATCGACAAGCGTGACTTCACGGTACCGTTCGTTTGCGGCGCGAAGGATCTTGGCGAAGCTCTGCGCCGTATTCAAGAAGGAGCGGCTATGATGCGGACTAAAGGCGAGCCCGGAACAGGCAACATCGTGGAAGCGGTTCGTCATATGCGTCTTATTACAGGACAAATCCGCAAGGTGCAGAGCTTGTCGAAGGATGAATTATACGCAGAAGCCAAAAACCTCGGCGTGCCGTACGATTTACTTCTCGATGTGCATGAAACCGGTAAGCTGCCGGTCGTTAACTTCGCAGCCGGCGGCGTAGCGACTCCGTCTGATGCGGCCCTTATGATGCATCTCGGCGCTGATGGCGTATTCGTCGGCTCGGGTATTTTCAAATCGGACAGCCCGGAGAAGTTTGCACGTGCAATTGTAGAGGCGACTACTCATTATACGGACTACAAGCTGAT
The DNA here is from genome assembly GCF_019550795.1 of Paenibacillus sp. sptzw28. Taxonomy (NCBI): domain Bacteria; kingdom Bacillati; phylum Bacillota; class Bacilli; order Caryophanales; family Paenibacillaceae; genus Paenibacillus; species Paenibacillus sp. sptzw28. The sequence continues at coordinate 171,315 of NZ_CP080545.1, read as the reverse complement.
TGCTGAAGTGTCGAAAAACCTTGGCGCACCAATGAAGGGCATTGAAATCTCCAAGCTGGAGCCTTCGCAGCGGATGCAGGACCGCGGTTGGTAAAATTAAAGCATTGCCCGAGAATTCGATATAGATGCAGCGTGGATGGTGGAAAGAAGGCATGAACACGATGACGATGAAGATCGGGGTATTGGCGCTGCAGGGTGCCGTGGCTGAACATCTTCGCAGTATTACTGCGGCGGGCGGCCAGCCGGTTTCGGTCAAGCATACCGAGCAGCTTGACGATCTGGATGGTCTTATTATTCCCGGCGGGGAGAGCACGACAATCGGCAAGCTTATGCGCAAGTATGGATTCATGGATGCCGTTCGCAGCTTTTCTGATAATGGTAAACCCATTTTTGGTACTTGCGCAGGTCTTATCGTATTAGCTGAACGAATTGAAGGCCAGGAAGAGGCACATTTGCAGCTGATGGATATGACGGTGGCGCGTAATGCATTCGGCCGGCAGCGGGAGAGCTTTGAGACCGATTTAACGGTAAAAGGAATAGAGGAACCTGTAAGGGCGGTATTCATTCGTGCGCCGCTTATCAAGGAAGTCGCGCCAAGTGTAGAAGTGCTCTCTACCTACAAAGGAGAAATCGTGACGGCTAGGCAGGGCCATTTGTTGGTTTCCTCGTACCATCCTGAACTGACCGACGACTATCGCCTCCATTCGTATTTTCTTGAAATGGCGAAAGAAGCTGCCGATGCGGCCAAATCTTAACCCTAAAGACTGCGAACTGCAGTCTTTTTTCCAAATATGAGAGCTTTCGTGCAAGGAAAGACACTTAGAGAGGGGTTTACCTGCTCGTGCTGGACGTTAAATTGTTAAGAAACGCTTATGATAAAGTGGAACAAGCGCTTAATCGCCGGGGTAAACCGGTGGAACTGATCAGCGAATTTCCCGCAATGGACGCTAGATGGCGGGATTTGCTTCAGGAGAGCGAGCAGCTGAAAAACCGGCGCAATACCGTATCGCAGGAAGTGGCCAAGCTTAAAAAGAGCGGTGGTGACGCTGAGACGCTTATTGTCGAGATGCGCGACGTGGGTGACCGCATCAAGTCTTTGGATGAGGCGATTCGCACGGTTGAGGCCGAGATTGCGGAGCTCACCCTTGCAATACCGAATATTCCTCACGAGAGCGTACCTGTGGGAGCATCTGAAGAAGATAATGTTGAAATTCGCCGCATCGGTGAAGTAAAGCCTTTAGGCTTTGAGCCGAAGGCGCACTGGGAACTTGCACAGGAGCTTGGCATCCTTGATTTCGAGGCGGCTGGCAAAGTGACAGGCTCGCGCTTCGTGTTCTACCGCGGTTTAGGGGCTCGCCTTGAGCGTGCGCTAATTAACTTCATGATGGACTTACATAGCGATCAACATGGCTATGAAGAGCTGCTGCCGCCTTATATCGTGAACCGCGATAGTCTAATGGGTACCGGGCAGCTGCCGAAATTCGAGGAAGACCTGTTCAAGCTTGCGGAGACTGATTATTACCTCATCCCGACTGCGGAAGTCCCGGTCACGAACATACACCGTGACGAAATATTGGCGATGGAGGATTTGCCCAAATATTTTGTCGCATACAGCGCTTGCTTCCGTTCTGAAGCGGGAGCGGCCGGACGCGACACGCGCGGTTTGATCCGTCAGCATCAATTTAATAAAATCGAACTGGTGAAGCTCTGTAAGCCGGACGATTCTTACGAGGAGCTTGAGTCGTTGACACAAACCGCGGAGAAGGTTCTGCAGCTGCTTGACCTGCCTTACCGGGTTCTCGCGCTGTGCACCGGGGATATGGGCTTTTCCGCGGCCAAAACATATGACCTTGAGGTATGGCTTCCAAGCGGCGGGACGTACCGTGAAATCTCATCCTGCTCCAACTTTGAGGACTTTCAGGCGCGCAGGGCCAATATCCGGTTCCGCCGCGATTCCAAGAGCAAGCCGGAATTCGTCCATACGCTCAATGGTTCCGGGCTTGCGGTGGGCCGGACAGTAGCGGCGATTCTTGAGAACTACCAGCAAGCCGACGGTACGGTTATTGTACCGGAAGCGCTTCGTCCGTATATGGGCGGACTCGCGGTTATCGCACATCGAAGATAAATTGTGCAGCACAGGTCAAAATTGGAGTTGCTTATCCTTTTTGGCCTGTGGTACAATTCTAGTTGTCACGTTAAAAAGTGACCATTCATATGGAGAGGTACCGAAGCGGTCATAACGGGGCGGTCTTGAAAACCGTTAGGGTGCAAGCCCACGTGGGTTCGAGTCCCACCCTCTCCGCCAGTTATTATTAAAATGAACAGCGTCCAGGCGTTTAAGCGCAGGGCGTTTTTTTGTGTCCACTTCTCACGTTAGCCGCATAAAAATGCCGCCTCAACCGCATATTATCGGCATGGAGGTGGTTTAACGATGAGTAAAGGCGATGAGCTGCGGATTGAACAGCACCGGTTAGTCGAACTATGGCAGCAAGCACTGCCCAATCATATTCCTGAAACGAGCCGGGCATCCGTACAGGCGGATGAAGCTGATCCGGAGACGCTGCGCATTACCATTCATACCGCAGGGCACCAAATGTACAGCTTGGATTTCAAAGTCGAATATATGGACCGCCGTGAAATAAACGTAACATTCATTGATGTTGAGAAAGGCGGACGTACGGTTGACGAAAGAAACGACATCATTCAACAGCTGGTGCAGGATTGCATCAGACATTTGCACGAATGCGCGCAGACTCTCCATGTGGTGACTAATGCTTAATCTCAAAAGAAGCAGTACCTAATAACCACAAGGAAGGAAGGGTTTTACAATTGATGACAAATAAAAATGAAACGCCAGATAAAAACTTGAGCAATGTCGTTAAGGCTTTGGATACAGATGCGGTTAACAGGCACCAAGCACAGCAGCTCCAGCAGGACACTAACGACCGTCGCCACCAAGACCTGCTGAACCATGATGAACCAACCGATTTGTCTCATCCACACAGCTAATCGATGATCAGACAGGAGGTGCAATATGAGTAAGCCCAAAAGTATTCCAGTCCCTAATCCGGATACTGATGCACAAGTGGAACAAGCAAAAAATCACCATTCCGAGCCTCAAGAGCCGTTATCAGGCTCGAAAAAAACGAAGCAGCAGAACCATTCCCGCCATAACAACGGGGAAGGCTAACGCCTCCCATGCGAAAGCTGATTACACTTAATTCGGCCTCCTTTGTCCACTGGGACAAGGGAGGTTTTTTCTTGCAGGCAATGATCGATTTTCCACTTCCCGAATTGGAGAAGATGGGTTAGAATGAGAGATGCTTGAAAAAATGGGGGGGAAATAGATATGAAAACCATCAGAATAGGGGTATATGCAGTGCTGGCCGTTGTCCTGTTGATTATGGCAGGCTGCAGCAACGCAAAACCGCCGAAAGAAGCGATTATATCGGCATTGACGAAGATGAAGGACGTCAAGTCCTTATCATTTAAAGGATCGTTCGTAATCGACGATGTTCGTATACCGGATAGCGCAGGCGCTGATTCGAACAATGCAGCGGCTGCAGCTGCAATTGCGGGCTTCATGAAAGGCGCTGCCATTAATATGCACGGAGTGATGCAGTCCGAGCCGGAGCAGGCAGAAATTACGCTGGATATGTCGCTTGGCAGTGATGATATGAAATTCAATTTGACAATTCCCATCGTCATAACGAAAGAAAAAATATGGATCAAAGTGCCGCAAATTCCAGGCTTGCCGATTCCGGAGGCGATTGCCGGTAAATTCGTTGAAATTGATCTGAAGAAGCTGGCGGGAGAAAACGGAGCAGCGGTTCCGGACACGGCGACAACGCAAAAGCTGACTCAAGACCTGCTTAAAACCTTATTCGATAATTTTGATGAGAAAACGTACTTCAGTGAGCCTAAAGCGGAAGAAGTAAAAGGTCTGCCGGAAGGTTATAAAGAGGATCAATTTGTACGGTTCGCGATCAACGGGCAAAACTTCGATCAAGCGGTTACAGCCATTATTGATAAAGTCCTACCTCAAATGATTGATTTACTTCTGAACAATGAAGAATACATGAAGACTTTTCAGTTAAAGAAGGAAGATTTGGAAACGGCTAAGAAAGAACTGGCCGGCAAAGAAGACGGCGAAGTTAAAACAGCAATCGAGGATATAAAGAAAAACCTCAAAGTGAATGAGTTCACGGTGACGGGCGGTATTCAAGACGGTTATCTTACCTACCAAGATGTAAGAATGAACCTGGACTTTGTCGATGGTGCCGATACAACGAAGTTCGCCGCACATCTAACGATGTCGTATAGCGATATTAACGAAGCCGTGAAATTCGAGTATGGACTTCCGAAGGATGCCGTACCGCTGGAGCAGCTGCAGCAAATGCTCGGAATGTCAGATATGTCCGGGATGTAAATAGGTCCGTGTGCCGGCATAGTCAAATAGCTTAAGAGCTCAAAGAACTACCCAAAAGGGCGTTTTTGGACTAATAGGGTCGAAAACGCCCTTTTTGTAATTAATTACGAAAAAACCTGTGAGTCCGGAGTACCTGATAATAAGGAAAAAGAGACAAAATTATATATACAATTTGATAGACTTTTTGTATATTTAAAGAAACAATAGAGATTTGTAATCAATTAAAGGGGTATGTCGAAATGTCATATTTTTCATTCATCTTGTTGTCTGCTCCTGAATATATCGTCATTATGCTGTTGACATTTTCCTTCTTTCGAATTAAATTATCAGGATTCTTACCGCATCTTTTATTTATTGCTTTTATACTGGGCAATGTCTCCTATGCAACCAGAGCCGATGTGTCGGTTACTATATGGTCGCCCGGCGTACAGTTCGCTACATATATGATCTGCGTGTGGTTACTATTCCGCATTCCGATATTTTACACCTCAATCATTTGTACGGTTTCATATGTAAGCTATGCGTTTGCCCAAATGTTTATCTTCTTTAGCTTGCAAGCATCAGGCCTAATTTCCTTTGAAGAGGTCGACGACAGCAATTTGATTGGTTATATCGTTCCGGCTTGTTCAATACTGATAACCTTCATAGCCGTGGTGATCATTAAGAAATTCAATTATTCCATTGATTGGGTCCCCAATAATCCTCGCGCTAAAGTCGAACTCACCAGAGAAAACAAGTTGTTTTTATCTTTAGTGATCCTTATTATTGCGAGTTACTTCGTACTTATCTATTATCGTTCAGATTGGCACTCCATGTTTTTTGGAGCCATTTCAATAATAATGATAGTCTTGCTTATCTTCTTGATATATATATCGAAAAAGAGGGATGATTCTAATGATTGAACGGTTTGCGGAAAGACTCGCTTTCTCGATAAACCATCATGCTCAAGACTCCTCCTCCAGCGTAAAAGTATTAACTTATGGGATCATAATGCTGCTTGATTTTCTCTTCATACTTGTTCTGTCTTTAACTATAGGCGCTCTGACAGGGAAATTTATCGAGACTGCGATTGGAATGGGTTGTTTTCTGCTTCTGAGATCGATTTCCGGGGGGTATCATTTCAATACTTCCATGTCATGCATATTATTTTCTACATTCGTTTCCGTGACTATTCCCCATGTTGCTCTGAGTTCTGGAGTCACACTGATCCTGTATGTCATTAGTATCTTACTATTTGTCATCTATTCGCCTTCGAATCTGCAAAATCAATCGAGAATACCAAGTAAATACTATCCTGCTTTGAAGTGGATATCTGTAGGTATCGTCGTAGCCAGCTTCCTTCCTACAATGGAGGTTGTGACGTTGGCTATTTTCATTCAAGCCCTTTCATTAGTCCGTTTCAATCGAAAAGGAGGTGAGACAAATGCTAAAGGTAATTGCTAAGCTTGCCAGTGTAGGGCTTACGCTTATCGCTGTCGCAAGTGTATCGACAGCATCGACTTGGTGGCACAACCCTGTACCGGACGAATTGCTGAAAAAGTAATGTCGTACCGGGCTGGGGTGTAAAGAAATGAAGTTACCTGCGTTTAGAAAAGACTCCAAGGATAACGAGGTCGTCTGGATCGATATACATACGGAAATGCTTATGATGACAATCGATACAGGCGACCTCGTTATCGAAACAATGGACGGGACATTTGTGCTTCCGAATTCTTTGGACGAGTGGGCAAGGATACTACAGTCATATGGTTATGAAAAATCGGATCGAAACTGCATCCTTAAGTTGGATCGGATCGTCGATTATGATGATAAGGCTCGTCTCCTTTATTTCACCGACAGCAAAGAAAACAAACGTTTATCCGCAACTGCGTCAAACCGCAGTTGGGAAAAGATCAAACAGTCTCTAAAGATGAAAAGACAGAAGGATTAATGGACCTTAAACGGCCATTAAGCTCTCTGTCTTTTTATCTGCGAAAGTCTGAAAGCAGGCATAAAAAAATTGCGGTTGGATTCCGCAATCCGGGTACTCTTATGGTCGAGACGACAGGATTTGAACCTGCGACCTCTTGGTCCCGAACCAAGCGCTCTACCAAGCTGAGCCACGTCTCGAAAACTTGCAAAAATGAATAGTGGAGTTAAGCAAAAAAATAATAACATACCGAATGGCTGATGTAAAGAGTACTCGAGTCAAAGCGCAGTTCTACTGATTTGGCGGTATCCGGATGGTGTAAAACCGCTATTCTCTTTAAATAGACGGGAGAAATAAAACAGTGTCATCCCTACACGCTCCGCTATTTCCGAGACGGACAGATCTGTAGCGGTGAGCCATTGTTTTGCCCGTTCCAGGCGCAAATGGTTTAAATACTGAATGGGGGACCGGCCGGTAAATTGCTTAAAGACCTGTATGAAATAATTGGGATGATAATGAATCAGCTTCGCCAGCTCATCTATCGTCAAGGGTTCCCCGAACCGTTGTTCCATGTACTGGATGACGGTATGGATTTTATCGACGACAACCGATGTCCGGTTGAACTTGACCTCGCCGATTTGCTCGACGAAGCTGGCCACGATTTCCATCAGCAGGGCGTTGACACGAAAACTGGAGGCAATCGTGTCATTGTGTGAATTTTCTTTCAGTGACCGGAATAGCGATACCCAGGCGTTCCACTCGTGCTCGCTTGCAATAGTCAGAACATAAGGTGTCTCCATAACGTCAAAAAGACGGATGTCGCCCACTGTCGCCGAAAAATGGCACCAGTATTTGCTGTATGTATTATCATTTATTGTGGAGTAGCTTTGTCGGATTCCCGCGGGCATAAGGACAAGCTGTCTCCCGGTCGGATACATCTCGGTATCACCGATCCGTATAAAGCCATTGCCTTCCTCGATCAAATAGAACCGATTAAAATCCGGTATAAAATCGATATCCTTCCATGATTCCGTTACTTTCGTATGTTCGGCAATCCACAGCTGAATTCGGGTGGAAGACATTAAGTCTTTCCACAACCGGCGGGTAACCTCTGTCATTGATTCCTGCTCCCTTCGTCATGATCAATAAAGAAAAATAGCCCTGCTTCGGTCTTCAAGATCGAGGCAGGGCTGGTTGTATATTAGGTAATTGGCGCGCCCGATACGATTCGAACGTACGACCTGCAGTTTAGGAAACTGTCGCTCTATCCTGCTGAGCTACGGGCGCGCGGCAAAGATAATAATAGCACGAAGCCATTGGTCGTGCAAGCATATAAAGAGGGGATATAAGGATGTTATTACCGTCATTGACCGCTTAGAAGTCTGTTCTGCGGCAGATCGGTCATTATAAGCTTACATGAAAATTGATGTTGTATTATGTCGAAATATTCGCTTAAACGCGGGCAAAATTTTCGACAAGTTTTTACAAAATAGTATGGGTGATAGCGGTATAATTGGGAATGTTACCGATTGTAACCTAAAAATGCGATAGGAGCGACACTAAGCCTCATGACTGACAAAATGAAGCTGCTCAACGAGCTGCATGCGCTTCGCATAAAGCTCCTGGAAGCAGCTGAGGCGCGTGGAAGTTTGATCGATCCTGAAGTACTTGCTATTAGTGAAGCGGCCGATCAGATTATTGTGACCCTGCAGGAAATGCAGAGACGAGAGTTAAATCGATAGAAACGAATATAATCGAATCGATGTTTACCGCCCTCTCAGCCGACGGAAGAATTGCGTAAGAAGAGCAGCACACTCCTCCTGGAGCAAGCCGCCGACCAATTCGGTTTCGTGGTTAAACCTTGGCTCCTGAAGCAAGTTCATTAATGTACCGGCGCATCCGGCTTTTGGATCAGTTGTGCCGTACACTACTTTTTGAATCCGGCTCTGGACGATAGCCCCTGCGCACATCGGGCATGGTTCAAGCGTCACATATAAAGTGCAGTCAATCAGCCGCCATGCCTCCAGTCTGTGACTGGCCTCCCGAATGGCAATCATTTCGGCATGTGCAGTAGGGTCAAGGGATGTCTCCCGCAAATTGTGCCCTCTCCCGACAATCTCACCACCTCGGACAATGACCGCTCCAATCGGTACTTCACCGATTTGTTCGGCTTTCAAGGCCTCAACTATCGCCTCGCGCATCCATTTCTTGTCTTCATTGCTAATATAATTCATATTCACCCTCCAAGTTAAAACAGTATATACACTATTCGACTCCACTTGCTTGTCAGTTTTGCTCGAAATATGCTACGAACAAATATTCGTTGTTAACAGCTTGTGCATAATTCTGTGCATAAGATTAAGTTTGTGCACAGAATTATGCACAAATTACTCAAGTGGTATGTGAATATGGGGAAAACTTTGTGGACAACTCATCAAAAGTCTGATGTTTCGACAGAAGTCGTGTTCGGGATTGCTTTCATTTTACAATAAATATGATATGATCCAAGTAGATAATCATACGTTGTCTATAAAAGGGTGTGTCGCAAGTTGTCGGTGAAAACGAAACTATCGTTTATGATTTCTTTCATCGTGTTTGTCCTGCTTGTCTTGAATGTCGTTTTGAGCGAATATTCGACAAGGGTCCATCTGAAGGCCGATGTCGAAAGGAATATGGATCAAATTAGCCAGCAGGTGTCCATATTAGTCAACCAAAATATTAGAGAAAGTGAATTGGTGCAATCCGTACTCGACGAGAAGCTTAAGCTTCTTATGCCTATAGCTGCAGATAACATGAGACTCCGGATCGATTATGTAAATGACGAATACCTTGCTCAGCTCGTGAAGCAAATGGGTGTGTTAGAGGTCGATTTGCTCATTCGGAACGGCGGCAACTACATAATAAGGCATTCATCCGATCCTTCGAAAGTCGGGAAGAATATTAAAGAATTGGGAAGCGCCGGTCAGGCAATGCTGCAAGAGTTAGACACCCGGCCTGGTTCAGACGAGACTTCTGAGCACGTATGGACTGGCCCGATGATCGGGCACATAGCAGCGTCGGGGCTATCCGTAGGTAAATGGGGTTTTTATGAATCTGCAGCTGATGATTACATTATTAGCTGTTTTATAGAAAACACACATATCGGCGAGTACGGACAACTAAGCGATGAAAACTCTGTGTTGTCCAGCTTAATCGCCGAAAACCCATATATTTTTGAGATTAGCGGGTTTAATCCGGCATTGTTTGGTCAAGCAAGTATTGACAAAATACCCCAATTGACAAGCGCCGGGGAGATGTCGAAATACCCTGTCGTATTTGGCAGCTACAATTACCGGGAACCGGGTTTGGATGAGCAAAGTGTGAAAGAAGCTTCACTCGGTAACGCAGTCTTTCGCTACACGACTATTCAAAACCGGGAAATCATCAAAAGTTTTGTACCGATTCAGACGCCTGTACCTTACGTTGTAGGAATTGTGATGGACAGTGAGCCGCTCGTCAATCTCATTGACGAACAACGAAATAACCAGATATCCATATGCGTTGTCCTGCTTATTATTGTTGTGGTTTGCAGTTATTTCATGTCGGATATTCTGATTCGCCCGGTCCGATCGATATTATGGAAGGTCAATGAGGTATCATTCGGTCGTTTCGATAACTCCATCGAGGTAAACCGTAAGGACGAATTCGGACAGCTTGCACAGCGCGTAAATGCGATGTCGAAGAACCTTGGTATTTATATGACCAAGCTTAAACTCGCATTCGAAGAAAACCGCTCCATGAAAGAGCATCTTGAATCCTTCATTAATCATACCACGGATGCCATTCACGTAGTCGATCTTAATGGTTGCATAACCCAAGTCAACCAAGCGTTTGAGCAGCTGTATGGCTATACTTCTGAAGAAGCGCTTGGACATTCCCTGCCGCTCGTGCCCGAACACCTGAATTTTGAAGAACAGCAAACTTTGGAATCGCTGAAATCGGGGAAACTGTTGACTGCCCGTGAGACGGTCCGGGTCACGAAAGGCGGCGAATGGATCTCCGTTAGTATTACAACATCGCCGATTCGGGACAAGCACGGCACAATCCGCGCATTCGCCAGCATCACCCGCGATATGACAGGCCGAAACAAGATGGAGGAACTGCTGCGCAGATCCGAGAAGCTTACGACTGTGGGCCAGCTCGCAGCCGGTGTCGCCCATGAAATCCGCAATCCGCTTACCACGCTGCGCGGGTTCCTGCAGCTGCAGCTGGAAACGAATAAGCTGAATACCCGGCATATCGATATCATGCTCTCTGAGCTTGACCGGATTAATTTGATCGTCAGCGAGTTTCTTATTCTGGCCAAGCCTCAGGCAAGCAGGTTTGAAGAGAAGGATGTTCGGTTCATACTGGGGGATGTCATTTCATTGCTGGACAGCCAGGCGCACCTATGCGATGTCGTGTTCGAAACAAGGTTCAGTATTGAACCGTGCCTGATTTCATGCGAAGAAAACCAACTAAAACAAGTATTCATAAACGTGCTGAAGAATGCCATTGAAGCTATGCCAAGCGGCGGGCGCGTTCAAATTCATGTCGATTGCAAAGGAGACCAGCACGTCTCCGTATCTATTATAGACGAGGGCATTGGAATTCCGGAAGATATGATATCAAAGCTCGGCGACCCATTTTTTACCGGTAAAGAGACAGGGACAGGTCTTGGTATCATGGTGAGTCAGCGAATAATTCAAAGCCATCAAGGAACGATGGATATAAAAAGCAAAGTCAATGAGGGCACCAAAGTTACCATCAGGCTCCCATTGTGGACGGATGGCGCTGGGACCTCGAGCGAACGCCATCAAAATCATGTAGAATAGAACAAAAGGAGCTAGCCAGTTATGGGTCTTGAGCATGCGCACTTATCCGGCAGGGAAAGCACGGCGCACGCCAATGCGATGGGGTTGGAAGACGTCCGCATACTGGTCGTTGGAGCGACTGGACTGGTCGGTTCGGAGCTGGTTCGGCAGCTTCTTGCAGATAAGCGCTGCAAGGAACTGATTGTGCTCGCACGCAGGCCATTGGATATTGCGGGCGGCGATAAAGGCAGAACATTTGATAAGCTGCGTGTCCTGGTAGCGGATTTTGACCGGATAGAAGAGGCATTATCGGGCGTGAGGGTTGATGTTGTACTCTGTGCACTCGGAACGACAATCAAGAAAGCGAAGACGCGTGATGCTTTTTATAAGGTCGATTGCAGCTATCCGGTCGCAGTTGCCGAATGGGCCAAGCGTACAGGGGTCGTAAAAATGGTTGTTGTCTCGGCAATGGGGGCTAAAGCGTCGTCCAGAATCTTTTATAATCGCGTAAAAGGAGAAATGGAAGAGAAGCTCGCATCGATCGGAGTTGCCGAGCTTCATATATTTCGTCCGTCCTTGCTTCTTGGAGCTCGAGACGAATTCCGTTTCGGCGAACAAGTGGCGATCCGAACAGCGCCGATACTTAAACGGCTCATGATCGGTCCCTTGCGTGCGTATCAGCCGATTAAAGCCGGGGATGTGGCTGCAGCCATGAGGACTGCTTCATTTATTGGCCCCCCTCAGGGTAAGACAAGTATTGTACGGATCTACGAGAACGAAGAAATCGCAGCAATTGCAGCGCAAGACACGGTAAACAGTGCGGGGTGACAGAACGATTGAGGATTAACAAATTTATCAGCGAAACCGGATTTTGCTCCAGACGGGAAGCAGACAAGCTCGTAGAGACCGGTCGTGTGACGATTAACGGCAATGTAGCCGAGCTGGGCAGCCAGGCAGAGCTTGAAGACGACGTGCGAGTGGATGGTAAGCCTATTGGGGAGCATAAAGGTCACGTCTACATTGCTCTGAACAAGCCGATCGGCATCACGAGCACCACGGAGTCTCAGGTCGAAGGCAATATAGTCGATTACATCGGTCATTCGGAGCGGATTTTCCCGATCGGCCGCTTGGACAAAGATTCGGAAGGACTTATTTTGCTCACAAACGATGGGGATATCGTAAACCGGATATTGAGGGCGGAAGGCAGGCATGAGAAAGAATATATTGTCACGGTCGACCGGCCTATCACACCCCGATTTGTGAAAGCGATGAGCGAAGGGGTTCGCATTCTCGGAAGTATGACACTCCCATGTAAGGTGACGAAGGAAGCGGATCGGGTCTTCCGTATTGTACTGACAGAAGGGAAAAACAGACAAATAAGACGAATGTGTCAGACATTCGGCTATAATGTCAGACGGCTTCGCCGTGTACGTATAATGAATATACATCTAGGCGGCCTGGCAAACGGCAAGTGGCGTGATTTGACGAACGATGAGCTTCAGGAGCTGTTTGCGCTTCTGGATGGGTAAGGGATACCTTTTCCCGGGAAATAATTAAAAAAACCAACGCTTTGTCCGGTACAGCCGGATGCGTTGGTTTTTTAAGCGTGGAGAGGAACAAGAGTTCTTTAGTTAAAGCAGTAAAGCTTACGGTGTTGCCGGAACTTGCTGAGCTTTCGCCAGATCGACAAATTTCCGCATAATGGATACCTCTACGCGGCGGTTCTTCGATCGGCCGAGTGCGGTATTGTTCGAATCCACCGGACGGTATTCACCGTACCCGATTGCGCTGAATAGTTTCGGATCAAGCTTCTTGTTCGAAAGCAATACATCCATAAAGCGGATCGCGCGTGAGGAGCTAAGGTCCCAATTGGATTGGAACTCGGAAGTCGAAATCGGTTCATTGTCCGTATGTCCTGCAACTACGATTTCATAACCCGGGTACTGCTGCAGTATATTGGCAATTGCTAACGCAAGCTTACGGGCCTCGGGCTTGACACTAGCACTTCCCGATGGGAATAAAGCATTGTCGCTTATTGTGATCGTGAGCTGTGATTGATTGAGCTTCGTCTCGAGTTGTGTAGTTAGGCCGTTCGTTTGAATATATTTATCAATTTGCCGCTTGAGCTTCTCCAGATCCTCTTGTTCTTTCTTCATAAGCGCTTTGAGATCGTCTTGATTCGTCGAGTCATCCGGACGGCGGTTATTCTTGTTCTCATTGTCCATTTGCTGTCCGTTAGTTACAACGGTCGTATTATCCAGCACGCCCACGCCGGTACTGAACGCAATATTAAACGCTTTGCTCATATCCTCGAATTTCTTGGAATCTACCGAGCTCATTGCATACAATACGATAAACAAGGCCAGCAGCAGCGTAAGCAGGTCGGCATAAGGGATGAGCCATGTTTCGTCGGCATGTTCTTCATGATGTTCTTTCTTATGCTTTTTGCTCAAGCGTCCTCCGCTCCCTTCTCGTTCATTCTCAACCGCTCGGTCGGTGTCAGAAAGACGGATAGCTTCTGGTTAATTGCGATCGTCGAGACGCCGGATTGGATCGAGAGAAGTCCCTCTACCATCATGAGGCGAAGTTCCAGTTCCCGTTTGGAGAGACGTTTAAGCTTGTTGGAAATCGGATGCCACAACACGTAACCGGTAAAAATACCCAGCAATGTGGCGACGAAAGCCGCAGCGATGGCATGCGCCAGCTTCGCCATGTCACTCATATCCGCAAGCGCGGCGATTAGACCGATTACGGCCCCAAGGACCCCGAGCGTCGGCGCATACATACCGGCCTGGGAGAAAATCAGTGCGCCGGCACGATGGCGCTCTTCGGTGGCGGATATGTCCTCCAGCAGAACGTCCCGCACAAGATCCTGGTCGTTGCCATCTATAATCATTCGCATCCCGTTACGAAGAAACGGATCTTGAATTTCATCCACATGCGTTTCCAGCGCAAGAAGACCTTCGCGGCGCGTAATGGAAGCCCATTCCATGAATAAAGCGATTAGCTCCTCGCGCGGAAGCAGTTTTTGCGTTACGAAGATCATCTTGATCAGCTGCGGGAATTTCTTGAGCTCGGCCATCGGAAATCCGATAAACAGAGAGGCCGCCGTTCCGACAATGATGATGATAAACGCCGCCGGGTTGGCAAGATTGCTGATTGGCGCTCCCTTGAGCGCCATTCCCAGCAATACGGCCACGAGTCCGAGTGCAATTCCAATAATAGTTGATTTCTCCATGACACACCTCGTCCAATATAATAATAAGCAAAAGATGCACGAACCGTAACGCGAGGGGTTCCATGCTCACCACGAACAATTTACCTCCGTGGAACTATAGGGAAAGTCATCGCAACAAATATTCCTATAGTTTGAGAAAAGTAATTGGCTAAACCGGTATAGCCGGGAGCGGGTATTGCCAACAATGAACAGAAAGGCCGGTTAGACAAAATAATCAGTTTTAGCCAGTTGGTTTCTATATTATTATCGTCAAATTTGACTCGTAGATTAGAGCAAATTGGATGTTTTAGGGGTGCACGATTATTTTTAATCGGAATTCGTGTAGAATAATAATAAAGAGGCAACCGAAACCAGAAAGGTGGAATAATTGATGGGCGTTAAGCACGCTAGAGAATATACGGATATATTGAAAGAGCTGACCGAGGCTATTGGTTCTATTGAGGACGGCTATACTTTTTTTGAGATGGAAACAGCGGATTGGGCCGGACTTGACGAGGTTCAGCGCAGAGAAGTGATGGAGGCGCTTGCGGATGACGTTTTTTATGGTCTCGGGGAAGAACCGATGATCCAGGTCGGCGGCGGTGCAGTAACCTATCGTCCGAAGCATCATTGCATTGAAGTATCGGTTGACGGCAAGGAAAGCCGGATAATCAGGCTTATTTAAATATTACAAGGAGGGCGGGACGCATGGCCAAGGTGGAAAAGCTGAGTGCCCCCGATGCGGATAAGGCGATCGCCGGAATCGAAGGCTGGATTCGCGAGGATGAGAAATGGATGCAGGGCAGCTACCGGTTTGCTGCTTTCATGGATGCAGTCGCATTCGTCGGGGAGGTTGCCGCCATTGCAGAGGAGATGAACCATCATCCCTTCATCGCGATCGATTACAAGAAGGTGACACTGCGGCTAACCTCGTGGAACGCAGGCGGTTTGACCGAGCTGGATATGCAATCGGCGCAGCGTTATAACGAAGCTTATCATAGGTTTCGCGTGAAATAATGAAAAGCATGCCCTCTTTACAACGTTTCGGCACTATTTTACAATAGACGATATCGAAATTTGTCAGAAAAATTAACGCCGAACTAACATGAGGTGCATGGATGACGGAAGTATGCGGCTTATCTTGGTCAAATGAGGAGGAATCGATCGGAGCGCTAATCCCTTACTATCAGCCGGTGCTTGCGCTGGATACCCGGCGTATCATGGGTTATGAGGCGCTTGGTCGTATTCGGACAAGCCAGGGCGTGCGCAGCCTTGGACCGTTTTTTGAGGATAAGACCGTTTCAAAACTTGAGCAGTTACGAGTGGACCGGCTGCTTCGGGAGCAAGCGTTGGCCAAATTCGCCAAGGAAGGACCGGATTTCGGCCAGCCCCTTCTTTTTCTGAATTTAAAGCCCTCCTGGATTTTCCAGACTTACGAGGAGACGGGAGAGCTGCCGACGCTGCGCTTAATGGAGAAGTATGGTATCGACCCGCGGCGAATTGTCATTGAAATTACAGAGGAATCGTTTCTTCAGTCGATGGAACAGCTTCGTACAGTAGTGGATGTGTACCGCAAGCAGGGGTGCTTGATTGCGATTGACGATGTGGGAAGCGGGTTCAGCAATATGGACCGGATAGCCCATATTCAGCCGCAAATATTGAAAATCGACATACATATGCTGCAAAAAAGCGAGATGCACAGCGGTTATTACGGGGTGCTCCGGTCGTTCTCGACATTAGCGGATCAAATCGGCGCGTCCCTTCTTGTCGAAGGGGTCGAGACAGAGCAGGATTTGCAGAGAGCGATTGAAATCGGCGCCAGATATGTGCAGGGTTACTTGTTTGCGCCGGCCGAAGCGGAATTACGCCCTTCCTTCTGCTTCGCGGGAATTCTTGAAGCGGAACTTGAACGGCGGCGCAAGAGCATGATTGAATCCGAAAGATTTTGGTGCGCGAAGGCCGAGTGGCTGCGTGATATGGTAGAAAAGGCATGGCAGGGAGCTTGCGGCGGAGGTCTCCCGGAAATGACAGAGGATGCGTTTATCGAGGAGCTGCTGCCGGCACTTGAAGCCTCGTGCATTCGTGTCTACTTATGCCGGGAAGACGGGATACAGATGTCCTCCAACTACCACCGTGAAGGCGGCGGCGTCTGGTGCCGGGAATCGGAGTATCGCGGACTTAACTGGAGCTGGCGGCCGTATTTTATTCCGAATCTGGTCGAGCTCGAAGGAGGGCCCCGCGCGACGGTATCGCGAACCTACACCGATCTTGACTCCTTTGACCGCATTCGAACGGTTTCGGTACCGGTTGGTGGACAGTGCTTACTATTTGTCGATTTGATCGAACCGGACGGGGAGAGATGACGAGAGGCGTAAAAAAGCCCGACTGGCGCATGATTGCGGCCAAGGCGGGCTTTTTTATTGACTATTATTCTTCTGCGGTAACCTTGGGAAAGAACGATAATGCATAGAGCGCTGACAACCCCACGATAATGAACACAATCTTAGCGCCGACCGAATCCGAGCCGTCAAAAATTTCCGAAACCACATCATACTCGAAAAGACCGATCAGAAGCCAGTTCAAACCGCCGATGATGAGGATAATTAAGCTGACGATGTTCAAAATCTTCACTGGACCCGCCTCCTTAAGAGTTTTCGGAGTAAAACTTGCTTCGTAAGCATTACTGAGTTTTACGAAGTAAAACTTGCGCACCCACTAATACGGTTATGCGGTCCGGTGACAGTTTAGTACCGAATTGTGAAAGCGCTATTAAGACGCGTCCATGGGCTTAGGTGCATAAGTCATGCAGTGAACGTCAACGGGGCCGTTCGCCGTACGCCTGGTATAGGTATCGGTTATGACAAAGCCTGCCTTCTCATATGTGCGAATCGCACGCAGGTTCCAGACGTGAACCTCAAGATCGATCACGTCTTGAGGGGCGCGGCGGATCGCTTCCAGAACAATCGTTTGGACGAATCGCAGACCGAACCCTTGTCCGCACAAGTCGGGGCGCATCCCCAGACCGATCCGGGTAACGCCAAGCAGCGGGAAAAATTGGGCGAAACCGATGAAACTACCGTCTGAATCAACGACGGCCGCATACTGCCGGTTGCGGATTTCCGAATCGCCAAATTCGAGGCCAAGCTGCAGCATTACTTCCCAGGAGGACCAATTATAGAAGTCAAAGGGCGGTTCATAACGCCAGCTGCAAAGCTCTTCGGCCAACTTTGCCGATAGAGGCGTAATAAAATAGCGATTTGTATGAGGACTGCGCGGGACGTTCATGAAGGTTTAGGCCTCCTATATGGATTAGGGAAAGTAAGAGGGAAGATGGCCTTAATTATAGCAAATCCTTCAGAGCAACTGTTAATGAAATAGCATCTATTGTTTGGGGGGGTGTCTCTACCGGGTAAAAGAGAGTAAAGACGTTATTATATGCTTCAAAGTGGTTTCTTCATAAATCCGGGGAGGGATGACAATGCAGTTTGCCCATATACTCGTTGCCTACGACGGATCTTTATCCTCAGTGAAAGCGTTGGAAACCGCCGTCCGTTTAGTTGAAGACAAACAGGCCGAGAGGTTGACTGTCGTGCATGTTTACAGCATACCGTACATGGCCGTCGCCGATTCAATTGTAACCGTTCCTAATTCGATCCAAATGGATTGGCTCGAACGGGTGAAGATACTGCTTGCGGATGCGGGCAAACAAATCGCCCATTTACCTTATGCGCATACAGCGGTTTTGGAAGGCAGCCCGGCAGAAGCCATTCTGCAGTATACCGAAGAGAACGGCTGCGATTTAATCGTAATAGGAAGCCGCGGGCTGAGTTCGCTGCGCGAATTTATGATGGGAAGCGTCAGCCATAATGTGGCGCAGCATTCGAAGGTACCGGTAATGATTATAAAATAAGCGGCATACCCCTGACAGGCCTGCCATGATAAAATGGTAAAAGCATGAATGATGAGTCTGAAAGGGGACCGTATATGATGAACGTGATCGTTTCACCGGAATGGTTGGCAGAGCGGGTAAAAAGCCCTGCCGAGTCGCTTCGTATCGTCGATTGCCGGTTTTTGCTGCAGGATTCCGCAGCGGGAGAGAACGCATATAAGACGGCGCACATTGACGGCGCCGTCTATATGGATTTGGAGCGCGACTTGTCTGCGCCAAAGCGTGAAGACCGCTCCGGCGGGCGCCATCCGCTGCCGGAGCCGGCGGCGCTTGCCGCCGCTCTTGGGCGTGCCGGAATAACAAACGGCACGCATGTGGTCGCCTACGACGACCAAGGCGGCGCGATGGCCGCGCGCCTTGTCTGGCTGCTCCGCTGGCTCGGCCATGAAGGCGGCGCCTCAATCCTGAGCGGCGGATTCGCCGCATGGCAAGCGGCCGGCTACCCGGTCAGCGAGGCGAGGCCGGTAATCGCGCCGGCCGACTATGTGCCGCACGTACGGCCGGAACTAGTCGCAAGCGCCGGCGACGTGCGCGAACGGCTTGGCCGCGAAGGCGTCGTGCTGGTCGACTCGCGCGAAACGCCTCGCTACCTCGGCGATTCGGAGCCGATTGATCCGGTTGCCGGGCATATCCCCGGCGCGGTCAACCGCTTCTGGAAGGACGGCCTCGCGTCGGATGGGACCTGGCTGCCTGCGGAAGCGCAGCAGGAGCGCTTCAATGATTTATCCCGGGACGATGAAATCATCGTCTATTGCGGCTCCGGAGTGACAGCGTGCCCCAACGTGTTCGCACTGGAGGCGGCCGGCTTTCGTAATGTGAAGCTGTATGCCGGAAGCTGGAGCGACTGGATTTCGCGCGCGGAGAATCCGATCGCGACGGGGGAAGAGTAAGCTAAGAGGCCGCGTCCGACGCGGGTCTAAGGACTGTGACAGGTTGCCGGTTGGTTCCTGTCACAGTCCTTTTGCGTCTTCAGCGCAAACGGCTTACCAACACGAACTCGCTGACAATCTCAAAAACATGAAACATATTGACCTTATATTTCACCACTGTTATATTACATATATGAAATATTAATTGCGGGGGTCTCTCCATGAATCAACTTTCCAATGTTGAATTTATGCTGTTGCAAGTTATCACGGAATGCAATCAAGCGTCGGGTTACGATATCAATAAGTTAATCGATCAGCGTGGCTACCGGGAATGGGCGAATATCGGCACGACTTCGATTTACGCAGGACTGAAGAAATTGAACGATAAAGGATTGATCGAATCCGAGGATTCCGGCGAGAAATTCGGCAAGGGACCTATGCCGATCCGATTTACTATGACGGAAGTCGGTATGACAACGCTGAGAAATGAAATCATCGCCGGCCTGTCCTCTTCGCGAGAGCGGGATAACCGATTCGATCTCGGGCTTGCCGCTATACCTTTACTCGAGAAGGGCGAAGCCATTGGAGCTTTGCGAAAACGGTTAGATTTTCTTGGGGACGTTTTGATAAATATAAGGCAGAACTACGAATCGCAAGGCGGCGTTCGATTGCCGCTGTACATAAGGGCACTTTTCCTTCATCCGATGAGTCTTATCGAGAGTGAGCAAGCGTTCGTCGCCAATCTAATCAACGAATTGTTGGAGGAGATGAAGGAAGATGTCAATAATGATTGAAGGTTTCGTTCCTTTTCAAGGAGAACATTGCGAGTCGACAGCAATGGGCAACTTGCTTCAATTTGCTGGAGTCCGGCTATCGGAGCCGATGTTATTCGGACTCGGGCAAGGATTGGGATTCATTTATTGGGATTCTAAGGGGATGGACTTTCCTTTTATAGGGGGGAGGGTGAAGCCGGATGAGTTGGCTGTTTGCATAGCATCCCGGCTCAACTTAACCATCAGGACGCAAGAAACCTCGTCCGTTGAAAAAGCATGGCAGAACGTGCGGAGCTTCCTAGGACGCGGAGTTCCGGTTGGGCTTAAGTTAGACTCCTATTATTTGGATTACTTCACGAACAAAGTGCATTTTGCCGCCCACTATGCGGTGATATATGGCATGGATGACGAATACGCCTACATGGCGGATACAAGACAACAGGGTGGACTAGTGTCGACGCGTTTGACCCATTTGGCCATGGCTAGAAACGCAAGGGGGCCTATGAGCTCCAGGAATCGCTCCTTTACGATCGAGCCGATCGTCACCCTTCCACCTCTTGTGCCCGCAA
Organism: Paenibacillus sp. sptzw28; assembly: GCF_019550795.1. Lineage (NCBI taxonomy): Bacteria > Bacillati > Bacillota > Bacilli > Caryophanales > Paenibacillaceae > Paenibacillus > Paenibacillus sp. sptzw28. Next base: position 150,768 of record NZ_CP080545.1, on the reverse strand, counting down.
TACGATCATCCTTAACCAAGAATGCACATGACTACTTGAATCCGCCAATTCGAAATATAGGGAACAAAGGCATTATAAAAATGAGCAGTGAAATCCTGAAGTGGCCTTCTCGCAGTAAGAACTTTGAGCAAGATCTATGCTTGACTGCGTTATTAATGGAAAGGGCGGGAACCGGTGGCGCTTTGTTTCGAAATCTATATCGGGATTTTCTAAAAGAATGCGTGGATCTGTTTGGAGACTCGAAAGTAGTACAGGCATACTGGTTGTTTATGGAAATCGCTCCATTGTGGGTAAGCGTATCTTCTTTGATCGACCATGTAGGTAGAACGGGGAACCATCAGGTACTGAACCAGGTTTCCGAGCTTTTGCTCGAGATTGCGGATAAGGAACGTGCAGCCATGGAGTTATTATTGACAGTTTGACTTTTTAGTTGGATTTCACAACTCTAGCGCAATTCGTTTTGAGTCAACATTTGGGGTAGACGCAAACAACTGCCAACAGGCTGCAAACAACAGCATTGGAGCCTGCTTGCTGTCACTCACATCCTTCCGGGTGCTACCTTGCTTCACTTTTCCTTTTGTTAGCATTCCGTTCGGCTTGGGACTATTCAAGAGTAGGGGTTCGTGGGGGAGTAAGAAGCTGGAGCGACTGGATTTCGAATCGCGAGAATCCCATCGCGACAGGGCAGGAGTAAGCGCCGAGAGGCGGCACAAGACGCGGGTTTCGAGGGCTGTGACAGTTTACCATCGGGTACACTGCTGCAGCCTTCTTTGGTGTTAAGGCAATTGAACTTAAATCTTATTTTGTAAAATAGTTAAAAGGTCCTATTTGCAAACGTATTAAAAACTTATAGATTTGACAGTATACGACAATTTAAAATATCGTACGACAAAGGCAAACCCACTGAAAAGTGGCGACGCAAAGCTATAGGGGCTAAGGTGGACGATTCTTCCATGATGCCAGCCAGTTTACCGAATACGACGGGAACCTCCGTCTATTAATGAGTATGCAAGTAGATGTGGGGTTTTTTGTTGTCTAAATTTTCGTATACGACAAGTTTATTCCTGAGGGAGGTGAATGACGAACAAACACTCGTTAGCGATGAGAAAACTCCCGCTGATGCGGGCACAGCGGACAAAAGCGGGGAAAGAGAAGGGGATTATTAAATAAAATCGAGTTACATCTGGACTTTAATTGGAGGAATTACATTGAAGAAAATTATTGTCACCGGAGCACTCGGGCAAATCGGATCGGAATTGATTATGAAAATGAGGGATATTTACGGATACGATCGTGTAATTGCTACAGATATTCGAAGAACCGAATGTGATGTTGTTCAAACAGGGCCGTTTGAGATAGTGGATGTTACAGATTCAAAAGCTCTGTTCGATGTGACCAAAAAGCATCAGGCGGATTCCATTATTCATCTTGCGGCATTGCTGTCAGCTACGGCCGAGTCAAACCCGCTTCATGCGTGGCATTTAAACATGGACGGCCTTATCAATGCATTGGAAGTGGCGAAAGAGCTCGGCTGCCAGTTCTTTACCCCGAGTTCAATCGGTGCATTTGGGCCAACGACGCCAAAAGACAATACGGCGCAGGATACGATACAACGCCCGACAACGATGTACGGCGTAAATAAAGTCGCCGGTGAATTACTTTGTGATTATTACTATTACAAATATGGAGTTGATACGCGGGGGCTTCGTTTTCCCGGACTTATTTCTTATGTTGCTCCTCCTGGCGGGGGAACGACGGACTATGCCGTTGAGATTTATTACGAAGCGATTAAGCATGCGCGTTATACTTCCTATATTGCGCCAAAAACATATATGGATATGATGTATATGGCTGATGCATTAAATGCCATCATTACTTTAATGGAAGCCGATGCTGCAAAACTGAAACACCGAAATTCGTTCAATGTAAGCGCTATGAGTTTCGAACCGGAGGAAATTGCTTCGGAGATTCGAAAGCATATACCGATGTTTAAACTGAGCTATGATGTCGACCCGGTCAGGCAAAGGATTGCAGAGAGCTGGCCAAATTCGATCGATGCAACCGCAGCCAGACAAGAGTGGGGCTTTAAGGCAGAATACGACTTGAGGAAAATGACGGAAGAGATGCTTTTGATGGTAAGTGCGAAGTTCAATTTGATTGCTTAGATTAACCTTTGTATAAGTTAGGGAAGGGTGAAACACATGCAAAAGCACATATATGGGCCAATGATCAGCAAACACATAGATATCAAGCCTTTTGAGATTGTTGAGGGTGTCCATTTTCATGAACTGTTAACGAAGGAAATGGGTCCTAAAACAATTATTGCAGGATTAGCCACTTTCAAGCCGGGCTTGGGATTAGCCTGCCATATTCATAATGTAGAAGAATCCGTAACCATATTAAAAGGAAGCGCCTATTGCGATGTCGAAGGGGAGCGGACCCTTTTACAACCTTACGATACTTCTTTTATTCCGGCAGGTATTGCACACCGGCTCGAAAATGCAAGTACTTCGGATGAGTTGGTTATTATATGGGTTTATTCTCAAATTGATGAAACATTCAAGCCGGTAGATATTGAACGAATCTATGTAGATGCCGACCGCTGCATGCTTCCAAAAAAAGCAGTAAACAAGAGCGCAGCCGGCCATGAACTCAAAGAGTATGTTAAAACCGTATAGATTTGTTCTCAATCCAAAAATCACTGACTGATATTGTCAAGAAAGGGGGATATAATGAGAAAAACTGCTTATTGAGGAGTGTCAAATATGGACTTGAATTATTACGATACGTTTATTATGGTGGCGGCCGATTGTCCCGCAGAGAACGGCATCGTGCCTCCGGATAAGAAGAGCGGAAGAACGAAGCCCGGAATCGAGTTTGAGCTGATCGCCAATCATCCCTACAAATACACCTCAGAGGACCTTCTGTATGAAGTGCATATCCGTCACAAAAACATTCCCGAAGAGGAGCTGGCGGCGAAGGGGACCCAAATCAGGGACGAATTTTTCCAGAAACCGATGCCTTGCCTAAGAGCATCCATGCTTCCTAAGAAATACGGATGGGGGATTCATTTCAATGCTGAAGGGAAAATGGCGCTCGTTCCCGTTGGTTCCCCGGATTATCGGCGCTTCGTCGAACAGGGCAAGGAGGACGTGAAGCTGCTCGCGGCAATGAGAAACAGCAAGAAGTAGTCGACAAACGAATATTAACAAATGTTTGGTTTCGGCAAACCGATCCTCCTCTCCTTTCGTTAGCTGTAGTAAGTAGACAGCCCGTTTCTACTTCGATTATGACAGGAGGGGGTGAAAGATAATGAATTGGTTGAGGGAGAATAAGTACGCCGCGATACTGCTCACGATTGTTCGGCTTTATGTAGGCTGGCAGTGGCTCACCGCCGGCTGGGGCAAGATTACTGCAGCGAAACCATTCGACGCAAGCGGCTTTGTGAAAGGTGCGATTGCGAAGCCGATTATGGAGAGTGGGTCAAATGAGCTGGTTTATTCAAACTATGTATCGTTTTTGAAAAATTTTGCACTGCCGAATATCAAAATTTTCAACTTGATTGTGCCGTGGGGCGAATTTCTGGTTGGGCTGGGATTGATTATTGGCTGTTTGACGACAGCAGCGGCTTTGTTCGGTATCATGATGAATTTCAGTTACCTGTTTGCCGGCTCGATCAGCATAAACCCGTGGATGGCGCTTCTAGGCTTTATTATCCTCGCGGCAGGCGTAAACGCAGGCAAGCTCGGTGTCGATTACGTATTGGCTCCCAAATTGCGAAGCTTGTTCAGTCAGCGCTTGCAGAAGACGAGAGGAAGGATGAAAGAGTCCGCACGATGAGAGTTTGAGAACATAAACGAAGCGGCAAGGAGTTATAGCGAAGAGCGAGTAATGGGACATAGGCCGGACAGGGGCAAAGGGCTGAAGCAGGTTGTAAATCCGACCTGCTGCAGCCCTTTGTGCGCTTTTCTTTGGCGATGCTGCAGAATGATGCTATCAGTGATTGTCCTGAAGAGCTGCAGGGCGGTCAGTTTATTCCCACACTTTCCGGAGAGGCAGTCCTTTCTGTGTTCGGACAAGGTCGTCGACCTGTTGAATAAAGTCAGTTTTTGCGCGGGTGTAGCCATCGGGGTCCGAATGATACTGTTCGGCCAGCAAGCGTTTAAGCTCACCGTATTGTTTAACTAAGCCGGGATCGGCCCGCAGGTAATCGCGAAATAGAATTTCCTTTCGTTCATAAAGTCCATCGATGGGGAGGATATGCGAAGGCGGCGGCATGCGGGGCCATGATTTCAAGAAGCCGGGCTTTCTCGTGCTCGAACTCCAAAGCCCACTCGGGTCGGTAAGAAACAACTTTGATTTTCTGTCCGGACATCCTGTTCCTCCTCCTTTATTGCTTTTCGTGCAAATGGGAAATACGTGAGCAGTGCATACAACAATTGTTCAGCCGCTTCTTCCCGCTGTGCCGCCCCATTGTAATATAAGACCATAATAATATCCAGCCTCTAATCCTTGATGCAATAAGCCCCGGCGAAGCACCTGCTTAGTCCTCTCTTTGTGCCATTTACGATACTTCTGTAGGCTCTGGAAACTTCTTATTGATTTTTGAAGGACACAATGATACTGTAATATTGTAATTTAAATTACAAATTGGAGAGCTCAGCTTAATGGCAACTAAAAAGCAAAGCGTCGTTATCTCAATCAGGCTGGACGAGCTTTCATTGAAGGCTGTAGACCTGCTTGTTGAGGCAGGACTTGAATCGAACCGCTCAAGAGCAGTATCGCATTTTGTGAACCTTGGCATTCAATCATCGGAAAAATTACTGAGAGAAGCTGAGCTTCTGGCTGATAACGTGCAGCGGCTCAGGAATGAAATGATAGAAGCTGTAAAGGTAAACAACATTGAGAAGGTCACAGAGCTCCTGGGTAAAGACGCGGCTCTCGTGAACGCGAGCAACAATAAAGGCGAAACGGCAGTGCTTATGGCTGCCTATTACCGTGCAAACGATATCAGGGAAATGCTTATCAACAATGGGGCGCAGCTGAACATCTTTGAGGCGTCGGCAGTCGGCCATACAGAACGTGTAAAGGAGCTGCTGGAACAGTCGCCCGATCTGATAACAGGTTACAGTTCAGACGGCTTTACTCCGCTCGGGTTAGCTGCACATTTCGGGAACGAAGAGACGGCGGTCTTCCTTCTGGATCAAGGCGCGGACGTAAATGGGAGAAGCAAAGACGGTAACTTGAACAATATGGCGATACATGCGGCTATTGCCGGTAACTATGAGCATATCGTCAGGGTGCTTATTCAATATGGAGCGGATGTAAACGCCAAGTGTGAGGGGAAATGGCGGCAGGGCTTCAATACCCTGCATGTTGCCGGATACTTTGGCCGGGAGTCCATGATTAAGGTTCTGCTGCAGCATCATGCCGATAAAACGGCTATTACTTATAACGGCGAGACCCCATACGATCTGGCCATCTCCAAAGGACATCAAGAGTCAGCTGCTCTCTTGCTATAAATCTAATTCATCTACAAAGGAGAATGCCCAGTGGAAAGCAAACAATCAATCCTGCCGGAGTTAGTCAAGGAATTTGTCGGTAATGCGCACGGCGATCTGGACCGTGTTAAAACGCTGCTAAAGGAGGAGCCTGGACTCATCAATGCGGCGTGGGATTGGGGCGGCGGAGATTGGGAAACGGCTCTTGGAGCCGCGGCGCATATGGGGCGGAAAGACATCGCACAATTCCTTCTGGACCATGGAGCCCGCATTGATTTATTTGCGGCTGCGATGCTGGGGAAAACCGATATTGTCCGGGCGATGCTTGCCGATAACCCTGGACTTAAATACATACCGGGTCCCCATGGCATCCCGCTGCTTAATCACGCGGAAGCTGGCGGGGTTGATGCGGCCCAGGTTGTGGAGCTTTTAAAAGAATAGCAGGCGGTAGGGAGCTGGTCTTTAGGGGCGGCTCTATTTTTTTGCTTGTACCCGGTGACATAAAAGCAGCACTTATAAAATATAAATTTATTACTTGAAGTAATTATGTAAGGTCGCAATAAAGTATAAAGCAGGCCCTGACCGCCACTAACGGCAATCAGGGCCTGTTTTTATAAGCAGCTCGGCGCAGCCCGCTTACAGGGAAACATCGCCGGTGCTTTGGAACAGCTCGATAATTTCGCCGTCCGGACCCTTGAAGAAGGCGATACGCACGGGAATGCCGCCGAGCACCGCGTCCTTGGGCTCAACAGTTACTTCCATACCGGCAGCTCTGGCAAGCTCCACGGCGCCATCAACATCATCGGAACGCAGCGCCAGATGCAGAAAAGCGCCTTCAGGCTTAGCGCCTTCCGTCCCGCCGGCGAACACCTCGAGGTAGTTGCCGTCGCCTGTGTCCAGCATAATCGCCCGGCTGCTGCCTTCGCCCCAGCGCACTTTCTCCTGAAAACCGAGAACTTCGGAGTAAAAACGTACCGTCGCGTCGAAATCATACACTCGGATGGCGACATGATGAAAACCGCCGCCGCCTATTTTTGCATTACTGCCCATTAGGCCACCCGCTTTCCGGAAAGTTTGTCCTACACAAGTATATACCGTTGCAACGGAATTATGGAAGGCTATTCAGAACACGGGCCGCAGCCGAGGTCTAGTGATGTTTTACGTTCAGGATGGTTTATTTCCGGCGCCTATCGTATACTAAGCAGAAAAAAGGAGCAGATTTCCATGTCCCAAGAGTGGATTCAGCATTCAGTCATTTTCTGTTTGAAGCATGCGAAAGGGTCCGAAGAGGAACGACGGTTTCTTGAAGACGGCCGTTCGATTCTTGCATCCATACCCGTGGTGAAAAACTTCCGAGTATACCGGCAGGTCAGCCCGAAGAACGAGTATGATTACGGCTTCTCCATGGAATTTGCCAATAAGGAGGAGTACGATACGTACAACGCCCATCCGCTGCACGTCGCTTTCGTGAAGGAGCGGTGGGAAACCGAGGTGGAGCGGTTTCTGGAGATCGATTACCGGCTCTGATATGCGTAAAAACCGGTTTGGAAGGCTCTGCTGTCGCACTGACGGCGGAGCCTTCATTGTTATAGGGAAGACAGATTATACATTGAATTACATCGATTGACAGGGTAGCGCGAATTTGATATCTTATAGTCAATCTATTGACTAATATTGCAGAGGAGAGGGTGCATGGATACACGCGTAGCCATTATTCTTAACATATACCGTGCTTCCAATCTGCTGGAGCGGGTGGGCCGGGACCTTGTAAGTGAGGTCGGGTTATCGAGCGTGCAGCAATGGTTCATCCTGGGCGAGCTGTACAGAAAAGGAGAACGGTCGCTGAAGGATTTCACGTATAATCTGCTGGTTACGAAGCAGAACATCACCGGAATGATCAAGCGGTTGAAGGAAGGCGGCTACGTGACGACCCGGGAGGATGCCGATGACCGGCGAATCACCCGGGTGAAGCTGACGGATTTGGGGACGCAAACGGTCGAGCGCCTGATCGAAGCGGGAAATGCAAGCAACGAATCCACCTTCAAGCCTTTCACCGGCGAAGAGCTGGGCCGGTTTGCGGACATGCTGGAGCGATTGGTCGGTAATTTGCACCCTTGTAAAGAAGAAGGCCCATATTGGGCAAAATAGTAAAAAAGAGATAGAATTGCATGATGGAGAGAAGGGTTTTGCGAAATGGATAGAACGCGAACAAATACGAAATGGACGGTTGCCGGCCTGCTGCTCGGCTTATTTATGGCAGCGCTGGATCAAACGATCGTCTCTACCGCCATGCCGACGATTGTCGGCCAATTCGGCCACTTTGAACGGCTGGTCTGGGTGTTCTCAGCCTACATGATTGCCAGTGTCGTGGCCACGCCGATTTTCGGCAAGCTTTCCGATATGTACGGCCGCAAACGGTTTTTCATTCTGGGGCTTGGGGTGTTTCTGCTCGGTTCCATCTTGTGCGGCGCGGCTCAGAACATGACGGAGCTTATATTGTTCCGTGCGCTTCAAGGTATTGGCGGCGGGGCAATTATGCCGCTTTGCTTTGCCGTCATATTCGATATCTTTCCGCCGGAGCAGCGGGGCAAGATGAACGGCTTGTTCGGCGCTGTGTTCGGCCTCTCCAGCGTGTTCGGACCGCTCGCCGGAGCGTATTTCACCGATAATATCGATTGGCGCTGGGTATTTTATATCAATGTACCGATCGGCATCGTCGCATTTCTGCTGATAGCAGCCGGTTATAAGGAAACGGCGAACAAAGTGAAACAGGTTATAGACTGGGCGGGAGCCGCCTTACTTGCCGCAACTATCCTAAGTCTGATGTTTGCCCTTGAGCTTGGAGGCAGAACGTATGCTTGGGGTTCCTTGCAAATTATCGGCTTGTTCGCGGCCTGCGTTATTTTCCTAATTCTGTTCCTGACTGTGGAAAGGTATGCAAAGAACCCGATTATTGCCCTGCAATTGTTCAGAAATAAAGTGTTTACCGCAAGCCAGGTCTCCAGCTTCCTGTACGGCGCAATTATGATCTCCGGGGCGACATATATCCCGATTTTCGTGCAGGGCGTCTACGGCGGAACTGCAAGCTCCGCCGGTCAGACGCTTACGCCGATGATGCTCGGCGTGGTTGCCAGCTCCGTAATCGGCGGCCGGTTTGTCGGCAAATTTCTATTTCGCAATATAATGCTGGTGTCAATCGTAGTTCTGGTTGTCTCGCTCTTCCTGCTTGGTACGATCAATGCGGATACATCTCGCTGGATTGTAACCGTCTATATGATCTTCGTCGGTCTCGGAATCGGCGTATCGTTCGTTGTGTTCAACATTGCCACGCTGCATGGCGTAAGCCCGCAGTACAAAGGTGCGGCCACTTCGATGGTCGTGTTCTTCCGGACGATCGGCTCCGCCCTCGGCGTTACTGTGTTCGGCGTTATTCAGACGAACCGGCTGACGCGAGATATTTCACAGGTCATCCAGGATCCCGAGACAGCCAAAAAATTCGGCGATCCGCAGGCCTTGCTGCAGCCGGCTGTACGCAAAATGTTCCCGCCGGAGGTGCTTACGAAAATGATCGGCGGACTCGCCGAGTCCATCGCTTTTGTTTTCCAGTGGAGCGTGGTTCTCCCTATAATCGCTATGCTCTTCGTACTCCTGATGGGCCGCGCGAATGTGGAAAGAAGCTCCGCCGAGCCGGTTCGCAGCTTCGAATAAGACAGCTCAGCCTTTATATTGGCCTCGCCGCAGCGTTTACCGTGCGGACGAGGCCATTTTTTATTACCGCGATTATGTTCCTTGATTATTTCAAGTGGCTGGACCACAGGACGAGCGAGCGGTTGTCACGCTCGGCCCCCATCATTCGAAGCAGATCGTAGGCGCCGGATGCCGTTATCTCTTTGCCGTTCCAGAGATCGATCTTGATCTTGCTTAACCTCTGCCGGGTGAGAACGACACCGAATACCTTTCTGAGCAGATCAGCTTCGGCGGAACGGGACGCATGACTACCGGACGGCTCCGTTTCTTGCCCGAACGAATCGCCGCTCCCACTCCGGGAACCGGCAAGTTCGACCACCCTGCGTCCGTTATTCTCGAGCCAATAGCGCCATTCTCCCTGATGAATAATGAGATAGTTGCCGCTTTTGCGCGAGAAGCTTGCGCCCGGGTGGGCCGGCCAGTCGGCCGCGAGGCCGAATGGATTGGCCGGGTCCACGGCGGAGAGCACGGTGATTGCGTCATCGTTCTGCCCGGGAAATGGCTTGCGGACGGCCGCGATAAGCTCGCGCTTGGCGAATTGAAGCGTCGGCACGCCCTCGACGAGGAGGCCGCGCGTGACCACGCCCCAATGCTCAAGCTGGCGGAGCACCGGGAGCAGCTCGTCCCAGCCGAACGGGGACAGTTGTGCGACAAGATCCCTTGACACGATGCCGCAGCTGTCCAGCAGATGCTGCGTCCAATGCAGCACGGGCTCCGCTCCGTCAGAGGCCGGTCTTACCGGACTGTCGGCCGCATGTGATCGTGTGGGCCCGCTGCTGGGATTTGGGCTGTGGAGCGCCCGCCCGCTTTCATGTGCCCCGGTTTCTGCGAGCGAGCCGGTCCAGTACCAGCGCCCGAGACCGGACCCCGTCTTGGCGAGCTGCTTGCCCTTGGTAAGAAGCTGCAGACGAAGCGGAGCGAACTGATCATTGGAGACGCGGCCTTCCCAGACGAGCTCGAGCAGCTCGCCGAGCAGCTCGGAGGGCACTTTGCCGTAATCGCGGCTCAGCTTGGTAAGAAAGCTTGCGCCGCCCTCGCGCAGCAGCCGGAGCAGCTCGGGATGCTTGGAGTCCGGCTCCGCCGTTTGCGCGATATACGGTGCGTACAGCGGCTTCGATTCAGCAAGGAAGAAAGCGATTCTGCCCTCTTTCTCGGCTGCAACCTTACGCCCGAGCCAGATGACCTCACCTGAGGCGCACAGCAGGTCCAGGTCCTCTTTGCGGTAGCCAGTCAGACGTGTCTGGAAGATGATCGTTTCCCAGTGCGATGCGGGCAGGAAAAAGCCCTGCAGTCGGCCGATTATGACGCGAAGCCCGTCGATACCGGTTAGCTGTGTGCCTGAGAGTGCGTGCTGGAGCAGCGACATATGAGCACACCAGCGGATAGGATCCACCGGTTCGGCCTCCTTGCGGGCTTGCTCCAGAGTCAGCCTTATAAGCCTCTTGGCTACACTGCGGCTCGTCCATATCCGCTCATTTTCGCTGTCGGCGAAGGGGGCGCGCTCGATCAGATCCTGGGACAGCAGGACCTGGGCAATATGCTCGGCCCGGGCTGACGTGAGCTCCGGGTAGCGTTCGCGCAGCTCCTCCGCGGTGAACGAGAGGCGATGCTCGGCGAATCGCCCCGCCACAAAGGTGATGGCGCTCTCCGTAAGCGGAAACTCGTCGTACACTGCAAGCTCATCGGCACAGATCCAGCGGGCGGCTTGTCCGCTTTGACCTGGCATTAACACTGCGCGGCCGGACCGTCTTAGCGTTTCCAGCCACTCGCCTGCCTCTCCGCGGCCGGCAATCGCTGTAATTTCCTCTAAGCTGAGGTCGCCCCTGCGTTTAAGCAGCGCATACAGCTCATCGGAGCTTGAAGGAATGAGATTCCCTGCTTCCAGCCGCCGGGCTTCATTTTCCGCGATGACAGGATCAACGGACTGCCGCACGGCTTCCTCGCCGAACAGCTCGCTTGCAAGCGATTTGCTCACGCTCATGAGCTGCAGCCGGGTCGTATCGCTTAGGCCGTCTCCCTCGTATATTTGCATATTGATGTAGTCGGATAGGAACTGTACCGCAAACGGGGAGGGGGCGCTCGTTTCTTTGACGACGATATCGATCCTGCCCGCCGATATATCCTCAAGCAGCCGCTTCAAACCGCCGCTGTCCAAATATAGATGCAAGCACTCCCGCATCGCCTCCTGCAAATATGGAAAATGCTCCGCATACGGCAGCGACTGCTTAAGCAGCTCCTCGCTGCGGAGCCGCTTCTGCCACATCGGCGTTCTCGTGAAGCTGCGCGAGAGCAGAAGTGAAGTTTCGGCAATGCGCCGAAAAGCGATGGCAAGCAGCGGAGAGCCGGAGATCGCCTCCGACAAAAGGGACTCAATGCTGTCGGGTGTAATGTGCCACAGCGTCTGCAGCCACGATGCGTCCCACTCCGGAAGCACCAGCTCGATGCCGTTATCCTTGGCGTTGCCGTACATTTTATAAGGGAGCAGCCTCTCGAATTGATGCTCGATTGCAAGCAGCCACGTCCGGTTAATACGGCGGCCGAACGGGTTATGAATAATCACGCGCGTCTGGTTCATCAAATCGCGGTAATGCTCGATGACGATGCGCCGGCCCGTCGGCAGCCCGAGCGCACGGTGCTGGGACCGGACGAGCTGGGTCAACTCGGAAGCGGAGGCTCCGTCCAGGCCGTATTCGGCATCCAGCCAGCGGATAACGGCATTCTCCGTTTCGCGCTCATGGACGGACGGCTCGGCTTCGGCGGAAGAGCGCCCGGCAGCCGGCTCATGAGAGCTGGCGAGCGCCAGCCGCTGCTCCAGCTCACCGAGAAAATGACCGAGCTTGAGCCCAAGCTCGTAGCCCCGACCGCCCGGTTCGGCACGCCAGAACGGTATTTCGCTGAACCGGTTCGGCGCTTCCTTCACATATACCCGGTCATTCTCAATTCCGCTGATCATCCACGAGGCCGTGCCAAGCTGAAACACGTCACCGACGCGGCTCTCGTGAATATATTCCTCATCAAGCTCGCCAAGATGAATTCGGCTCTCCGCATGGTGAACCGGATAAGCCGAGCTTTGCGGAATCGTTCCGGCCCCTGTTACGGCTGCCATGGCGGTATTGGCCCGCTTGTGCAGCAGCCCGCTTGCGCGGTCCCAGTTGAGCAAAGGTTTGGCAAACGGATAGAAGCCCGCGAGCACCTTGAGCGCAGCCTCGAGACGTTCGCGCGGGAAGCTCCGATAGCATTCGCTCCGCGCGATGAGTCCGAGAAGTTCGCTGACAGAGATATCTGCTGCGGCGACAATTGCGGTCACCTGCTGGGACAGAACGTCCAGCGGCTCGAGCGGCAGGACGATCTCCTCGATCTCGCGCCGCGCAATGCTGCGGCAGAGCACGGCCGATTCCGGCAGATCGCCGCGGCTGCGCGCAAGAATGAAGCCGCGGCTTACATCGCCGACGGCATGTCCGGCTCGGCCGATGCGCTGAATGCCGGCGGCCGCCTCCTTGGGCGAATCGACCTGGATCACGAGGTCGACATGGCCGACGTCAATGCCGAGCTCAAGCGACGAGGTTGCGACCAGGCAGCGCAGCTCGCCTGCCTTGAGCATGCGTTCGACCTCGAGCCGCCGCTCGCGCGACAAGCTCCCGTGATGGGCGCGCGCCATCTCGAAGCCCGCGTGCTCGTTCAGCCTTAGTACGAGCCGCTCGCACAGCCGGCGGCTGTTGACGAAGAGCAGCGCCGATCGGCTTTCGTTCATGAGCTGGAAGAGGCGCTCCACGATCGGCAGCCAGACCGCGTCGCGGGTCTTGGCCGGTCTGCTGAGGTCCGGCATTGTAACGCGGACCTGCATCGACTTGACCATCGCGCTTTCGACAATGGCAACCGGGCGCGGTATGTAGCCGAAGGGATGCGGCTCGCTTGAGTTACCCTGCGGACCGCGAGCCGATTCCCAGCCCCCGAGAAAGCGGGCGACACGCTCCAGCGGCTTCTGCGTCGCGGAAACCCCTATGCGCTGCACCGGTTTTGGACATAGCCCGGACAACCGCTCAAGGGAGAGAGACAAGTGGGCGCCGCGTTTGTCACCGGCGAGCCCGTGTATTTCGTCGACGATGACCGTTCCGACCGTCCGAAGCATGCCGCGTCCCTTGTCCGAGGTGAGCAGCAAATAAAGCGATTCGGGTGTCGTGACGAGAACATCGGGCGGTCTGCGCACCATCTTTGCACGGTCACTCGAGGATGTGTCCCCCGTACGGACGGCGGAACGAACATGAGGCCATGTCGAGCATTCGACTGCTTCCTCTTCCGGGCGGTATTGATCTATGGCATCCATGAAGCCGACCAAATGGTGCTGGATATCGTTGTTGAGCGCTTTGAGCGGAGTAATGTAGAGCACACGCACGCCGGACGGCCAGCTGCGGCCTTCGCTTGCCGCGAGAATTTTATCTTGAGCGATCCGGTTCAGGCAGGGCAGCAGCGCAGCGAGCGTTTTGCCGGAGCCTGTCGGTGCGGCTATCAGGGTGTGCCTGCCGGCCATAATGGAGTCCCATGCTTCAAGCTGGACATCCGTCGGCCTGCCGAACGTCTGCGTAAACCAGCCGGCAAGCGTTGGGTGAAAGACGGATAGAGCCGGGGAAGACTTGGACATAAGTGCATCATCTCCTGGGTAAGAATCGAAAGCTCCCTTTAATATGGTTCAATGGAAGCAAGGTTTCAGCCTATCTTCCCGCTCTGCGGAAGAATGCTGCGCTGTTCACGGTCCAATGATGTTTATTCTTGCATTATACCCGTTTTTGGTCAGTTTGCGAGCAGCGGTTCATATGTATAAGATAACAGCTTGCAAATCGCAGCGGGGGGTAGTAAGTGTGGGAAGATGGCTGAACAGCCTGGAAGCAAGATGGAACGAATGGGCACAGGTGGAAGAAGCGATGAGCCGGACGTTGGCAGGAAGATCGATCCTTCGCGTTGCAGGACCGCGTACGCCCAGGCTCAACTCATCCGGAGTAAGAACGGTCCCCGCAGCCGATCTGACAAGAGTCGCCGGGACCTATGAAGCGGGACTTGCCTGCTTTTGCCTGGGTGAGCTTGCGGCGGAGGACCGGGCGGATTTCCTTACTAAACTGCATGGGCGGTTAAAGGAGGGAGCGACGGCGGTGTTTGCCGACCGGCGAAGTGAAGGGTGTGGGGCGGCGTTTGAGCTGCATGAACTGTTCGCTCCGGTCGGGACGAAACTCGATATTCAGGTCGGGCGCACATTTTGGTGGGTTCGCTATGAGCTGCGGTAAAACGGCCACTCGGCCACTGTGTTTCACTCATCCACCTATCGGTTACTAAAAAGTAGAAGTCCGAACGCAAAAGCAGGACCGCGGCTTTGATGTCCGAAAGGACAAAACAAAGCTGCGGTCCCGCATGCGCATCGCAATCGATGCCGAGCACGGTTTAGCCGGCGTCTCCGCCGCCGTCCGGCTCATCGGACGGTTCATCGGCATATTTTTCAAAAGTTTCAGGGCTCATAACGCGGCGAGCAGTAACATAGCGTTTACTGTAGTAAGAGTCGCTGAGGCCGCTGATGGTTACCCCTTTGCTGGAGGAAGAATGGGCGAATTTGCCGTCTCCAACATAAATGCCGACGTGCGAAATGCCTCTGCCGTTCGTATTGAAGAATACGAGGTCCCCCGGGAGCAAGTCGTCTTTCGCGACTTTCTTGCCCAGTCTGGCTTGCGACCCGGATTGGTGCGGGAGATCAACGCCGAGTTTGTTAAACACGTACATTGTAAAGCCCGAACAGTCAAATCCGTTTGTTGTCGTCCCGGCAGAGCGGTAAGGCGTGCCGATCACATCACTGATCACTCCGTCCATTCTGGAATTTGCGAAAACGCTTCCAGCCTGGAACATCAGCATCAATGCTAGACCGATGAGAACTGCAGAAACCTTTTTCAAAAAATGTTGCTCCTTCCGGTGCCTACGAGGTTAGCTGTGGGGTTCGGTTGAAGGTTCCCTATGACCGGCTCTGACATTCGAATGGACCGAATGCCCGGGTCAATTCACCCAAGATGGTTCCCCCGTTTCCCGATAAGGGAATTCGGCAATTTTTTCATGCTGGCATAATTATTCTGTTTTTTTATCGAATCTCCTTCTAATTTCACAATTTGTTCACAAATTAAAATTATTAGAGTGAAACTTTTTGACAAATTCATTCGTTGCGTATTGCGACAATGCAAATATGAAGCCCGGGAAGTATCCCGGGCCTCATATTTTATAGAATGAAGCAGGAAGCCAGGCATGTCCGGTTGCAATACCGGGGTATGTCTGGCTTCCTATGTCTAATTGAATGAACCGTACGCCAATCGACAAAAATCCGCTATCCGGACTAAATCTGCTTGGACTGCCACACATCGTACTGCGACGCTACGGTCCATACTTTCATGATCGTCCGTACAAGCTGGTAGCTTTGATGCAGAATCAGCGCCGCAAGCCCGGCCCACAGCATGGAGGCGGATGCGATCATTATGTTGAGTGCCAGCCCGAAGCCCCACATAATCAGCGAGATGCCGGCGAAAGGGAGGAAATGCCGCAGGCCGCTCCACAGCGAGCGGAACATTCCGCCCCCCGATACCGCGCCGAACTGCATCGCGAGAAACAGCAAGTGAAGCAGTACCGCCCATGCCAGCCAGCCGCCGGCCCAAGGACCGGCCGTTTGTGCGAGATCGGTCCAGCTGCCGCTGCCAAGCAGCGTTTCCAATCCGTGCGGGAGGAGCCAGAAACCGGGTGCAAGCGCAAGCGTGGTCTCTATGATATAGAGTAGTGCGACCGGCTTCCAGACGGTACGAATTCCTTGCAGAAACTTCGTGCCCCCGTCATCCCTCGTATAGTGAAGCGAATGGATAAGCCCTGCGTTCAGGAACGGCGTCAAGAGCATTCTGGCCGCAAGCAGCCCCGCAAACATCCAGACATACGGACGAATAAGATCGGTTTTCAGAAGCTGGAACTGCGCTTCGGTCAGAAACAGCTGTACTGCGCCGTCCGCCGTAGAGCTGTCGGGAAACCTTTTCAATAGCGGCACGACGATGCCTTCTATCATCCTGTAGAGAACGAAGCCCCATACCAGCTCATATACAAATAATAGAATGATAATATAAAAGTGTTTGGCGGTAAGCCGCCAGCCCTGCTTTATGTGATTGTTCATGCGATTGTCCACCTCCTTCAATTGTCATATTTACGTTCGGCGCGGCTACCACGCGAGCGATGCGAACAGTCCTTCGATCAGCTTTGTGAATCCAACGCTCCAGCGTGTGCGGGTTTTCTCCGGAAGCTCGGCTTTCATAAAGTTATTGATATGCTTGTTATCGAGCACATTGTTGTTTTGCGGATCGACGACCGCCCAGACCAGCGGGGAGGCGGATACCATTTTATATTGAATATGCGTTTCCTGGCCGTTCCACACCCTCGGCATCGTGGTTCCGTCTGCGAACTGAAAGATAATCGGCGCTGGTCCGAAGCTGCCGCCCTGCCTGCGGATCAACACGACGGATTCGTACTGCTTGACGCCGTTCTGAATGACAGGCCGCACATGAATCGATTCGACGGAATAGTCGGACATCTGATTGCCGTAGACGAATTGGCTGAAATAATCGTTCCATTTGGTCTTCGTCACCTGTTCGACGACACGTTGGAAATCGGCGGTGGAGGGATGCTTGAATTTATATTTCTGGAAATAAGTGCGCATGATTTTGCTCATCGTTTTTGCTCCAACCTGCTTTTCAATGCCGAATAAGACGAGTTTGGCCCGCATATATACATTTTCAGCATAGCTGTTGTTGCTGTGATAGGACCACGATACCTGCTTAAGCGGAGCCGGGTCGGTCATATAGCTCGCTTCCATCGGCAGGTTCGGTTCGACTCCATACTCGCTTTGCATCACTTTATCCTCCGAATAAGATGTGAAGCCTTCATCCAGCCAGGCTTCCTCGAATTCGTTGGAGGCCACCATACCGTACCAATATTGATGTCCGATTTCATGAATGACGGTTCGCTCCAGATCGTAGCCGGGATTCGCATTCTCTGCGGCGAACGCTGTAATCAGCGTCGGATACTCCATCCCGCCTGCGCCGTTCCCGCCTTTGGGCGGCACGACGATCGAAAGCGTGGAATACGGATACGCCCCGTACCACTGCGCATATTTGGCGAGCGCAGATTTCGCAGCGTGCATGTACCGGTCCTTGAATTTGGCATGAAGGGGGTCAAGGTAGAGCTTGATGCGCACTCCGGGCACTCCGTCGGTTGAGAACGGTTCTTCGGCATAGACGAAATCCGGAGAAGCGCTCCAGCCGAAATCGTGCACATCGTCCGCATAGAACTGGTACGTTTTACGCTTGTCGGCGATGACTGTCGGCTTCGTCTGGAATCCGGTCGCCGCTACCTTGTAGGTGCCCGGCACGTTGATCCTCACGCTGTAGATGCCGAAATTGCTGTAAAATTCCGAGTTGCCATGGTACTGATGGGCGTTCCAGCCTTCCGTGGTTCTGCCGCGCGTGCCGACGGTTTCATAAGCCGCGAGCTTGGGAAACCATTGACCCGCCATGACAAAATCGCCGGAATAGCCCATACGTGCGAATACTTCCGGGAGCTTGACGTCGAAGGCCATCTTGAGCGTTACGCTTTGCCCCGGCGCGACTGGCTTGGGAAGACGGAGCTTGGCCAGCGTCTTGTCCCTCATGTTGCCGTCGTCGGGTTGGACGTAATGAAACCGCGGAAGCAGACTGTAGCCCTCGGTCGTTTGCAGCGATTTGATTTGCATGTAGCCGATGCTGCCGAACGTCGCTTTGTCATTTCTCAGCTGACCGCCCGATTCTTTCATGAATGTTGACTCCTTGGATTCAAACGCATTGGGGTACAGGTGAAAATAAAGCTCGGACACCTGCTGTCTGCCAGGGTTTGTCCACGTGACCGATTGCTCGCCATGGAGTGTTTTGGCATCCTCCGTCAGCGTAACGTCGATGTGGTATTCCACAACGCGCTTGCTGAGCGATACCGGCTTCGGCTGCATGACGGAATCGGGCTCCGGCGTATTTTGGGGGACAGCCGGTTTTGGGGACGTGTCCGATTTGGCGGGGGCGAGGGCGTATGTGTATTGCGAAACCCAGGCATCCCGGAACCCCTGCTGGGCCGTCACGCCGAGCAGGACGGCAGCTATTGCAAAGAGCAGTAAACGTTTGCTGTGACGTGGCGTCATTAACGATTCCCTCCCGTTGACAAGCATCTACAGCATGTATATGTTTGCTTTTCGCGGATTATTAGCTAAAATGGAATTAATGTTTGGACAGGCGGAGAAGCCTTGCCGGATGCGGGTTTTTTGATCGCACGGAAGCGGCCGTCCGGAGGAAGCCCGGGCTGCTGCGCTTCATATAAATCAGGGAAGACGGGAGTGGGAATTTCAATGACGGAAGAGCAAGGTCAAGGACAAACGCCGGATAACGCGGCTTCGTCCGTACCGGAGAAGAAGGAAAAGAAACAGCTGTCGCTTAATGTGGTGAGCAATAAAGAGCACCGGGGATTCGGAGCGGGCACCATTGACCTCAGCGCCGTATCCTGCGTCATTATTGACAACGGAGAGGCTTATATAGATGTAGGGGCCATGCATGCGAAGAGCAAGGTGGAGAAGGGCATCAAGTTCAGCCCGAATAAGGAAGATGTGCCGAATGGCCGGCTTTGCTGGATCGTTTGGGTCGCCGTGGACCGTAATGAAGAAGGCTCCTATTACGCCGGAGCGACCGCTTGTCCGATGCTTGTCGATACGGAAGCGCGGAGGGGCTGGAAGATCCTCGCCCAGCATGTTAACAATCTCGACTACGCCATTAAACGGCGGTTTGTGCTCGGCGAACTCGGTTCCGAAGAGAAAGCCGCGCTGCGGGGACTGCTGATATCGAATAATCAGGAGTGGTGGGACCGCTCTCCGGAGGAGCTGAAGAAGGCGCTGGCGGAATGACATGCCGCGTCGCAGCCGCGCTTCATTAATGAAGTAAGCCTTATAGTGTGCCAAGCAGCAAAGGAGCCGAGAGGCTCCTTTTTTGGCGCCTTTGCCTAGTGATACCGGGCAGCAACTGCCGGTACAATCCTTTATAAATACTGGAACATTTGTTCTTGGCACTTCCAGGAAATGTGGTACAATTGGAAAATAGTTGATGTGCCTTATCGCAAATTCTAAAATTTACATGGGGAGGAACGGGAATGAAGCGGGATGAGAGAAAGAACTCGCTTAAACAATACAGCGACCTGCTGCGGCGCTACTTGCTCCCGCAGCGGGGCACCTTGATCGTCTTAGCCTTTCTACTGGCGGCCTCGATCGCAATGCAGCTCATCAATCCGCAAATCATTCGATACTTCATCGATACGGCCCAGTCCAAGGGCGAGATGAAGCCGCTATTGATCGCCGCCTGCTTGTTTATAGGGTTCTCGCTTGTGCAGCAAGCGGTTTCGGTCGTCGCCACATACTTCAGCGAGAATGTCGGCTGGAAGACGACGAACCGCCTTCGCGGCGATTTGGCCAGACACTGTCTATCGCTGGATATGTCCTTTCATAAATCCCACACGTCGGGGGCAATCATCGAGCGGGTCGATGGCGATGTCAATGCGCTTGCGAATTTCTTCTCCAGCATGATTATCAACTTGATCGGCAATCTTCTGCTTATGATCGGTATCATTATTCTTCTGTTCCGGGAAAACTGGCTGATCGGTGCGGGGATAGCTGTTTTTGTCCTATTTGCCGTATTCGCCATTCAATGGATCCGCAAGTTTGCGGTTCCCGTGTGGGCGCAGTGGCGTCAGGCGAACGCCGAGTTTTACGGGTTTATCGGCGAACAGCTCGAGGGAACGGAGGATATTCGCGCCAATGGTGCGGCTGGATATGTTATGGGGCGCTTCTACGCCATGCTGCGGCAGATGCTACCGCTGCGGATAAAGGCGTTTCTCGGGTTTTGCGCTATGTGGAACACATCCATTCTCGTGTTCGCGCTCGGCAATGCCATGGCTTTCGCAATCAGCGCTTATTTATGGAAAGCGGGAAGCGTGTCGCTCGGCACCGTATACTTGATTTTCTTCTATACGGAGCTCTTAGCCAAGCCGATTGAGAAAATCCGTACGCAAATGGAAGATTTACAGAAAGCCGATGCAAGTATATTCCGTATCCGGGAGCTGTTCGAAATAAGGTCGGCAATTCCCGACGGTCCCGGCGCCCCACTGCCGGAAGGCCCGCTTGGTGTCGAGTTCCGCAATGTCAGCTTCAGCTACGACGAAGACAGCCGCCCGACAATCAATGGTCTGGCGCTTGAGCTGAAGCCCGGTGAAGTGCTTGGGCTGCTTGGGCGTACAGGAAGCGGCAAGTCTACGCTGGCCCGGCTCCTGCTTCGCTTCTATGATCCGCAGCGAGGCACCGTAATGCTGTCCGGCACCGATATTCGCCGCTGCAAGCTAAGCGAGCTAAGGAAACGAGTCGCGTTGGTCACTCAGAACATCGAGATAATAGAGGGGACAGTTCGCGACAATTTGACGTTCTATGATGAAAGGATTCCCGATAGTCGGATTATTGAAGTACTGGAGGAGCTCGGTCTTGGCGGCTGGCACGATTCGCTGCCCCAAGGGCTTGATACGCAGCTGGCGTCCGGAGGAGGCAGCTTGTCTGCCGGCGAGGCGCAGCTGCTGGCATTCGCACGTGTTTTTCTTAGCAATCCGGGACTTGTCATCATGGATGAAGCTTCCTCCAGGCTGGACCCGCTCACGGAGCAGCGGATCGAGAATGCTATCGGGAAGCTCCTTGTCAGCCGTTCATGCATTATTATAGCGCATCGTCTTGCAACGGTTCAGCGGGCGGACCACATTCTGATATTGGAGAATGGAGAAGTTATTGAATCAGGAAGACGCGCCAAGCTGGCCGCTGACCCGGAATCCAGGTTCAGTCGGATGCTATCGGCGGGTCTTGAGGAGGTGCTGGCATGACGACATTTCAGTTTCTGTGGCGCCTCACGATGTACCGGCCGGTCCGGTATATCGTAAATGCCGTCGCTTGGACCCTGATTTATTTGGCGCCGATAGCCCCCGGGCTCATAACAAAGGAATTTTTCGACTCTCTCACGGGCAATTCGGCTTTAAATCTTACCACCTGGGGCATTGTCTCCCTGCTGCTTGGTGCGGCATTGGCCCGCATGATGCTGATCGTAGTCGGCTTTATTACAGATGTGCATTTCCGCTTCCGCATGGGCATGATGCTGCGGCGCAATTTGCTGGAGCATGTGCTTAAACAACCGGGAGCCCGCGCCATTCCTTGCTCGCCCGGCGAGGCGATCAGTCATTTCCGCGATGATGTCGATCAATCCGAAGAAGCGGCCAGCTGGTCCGTCGATGTATTCGGGATGACGTGCTTTGCCGCCGTGTCCAGTTATATACTCATCCGTATCGATGCGCAAATGACGCTGCTCGTCTTCCTCCCGCTTGTCGTTGTCGTCACGATCGCGCAGCTCGCGACCTCTAGGCTGCAGAAATACAGAGCGGCAAGCCGTGAATCGACGTCCCGTGTGACGGGCGCAATCAGTGAAATGTTCAGCAATGTGCAGGCCATTCAGGTTGCAGGCGCCGAAGAGCGTGTCATTAACCGGTTTGTTCGTTTCAATGACGACCGCCGGCGGACGATGCTTAAGGACCGGTTGATGGGGGAGGTGCTCGACTCGGTGTTCTCGAACTCGGTCAACATCGGGACCGGACTCATACTGCTCCTGGCAGGACAGAAGATGAAAGCGGGGACGTTTACGGTAGGCGATTTTGCCTTGTTCGTCTACTATTTGACGTTTGTTACACAGTTCATTACGAATGTCGGGAAATTTCTTACCTATTTCAAGCAGATGAGCGTAGCCCTCGACCGTTTGACGGCTTTGCTGCAGGGCGCCCCGGCCAAGGTGCTTACATTCGCCGGATCGCTCTTGCTCCGCAAGAACACGGATAAAGGACAAACCGCGGCTGCGGCTGCCGGCTCCGAGCCTTTGCACTGCTTGGAGGTGTCCGGATTATCCTATCGTTTTCCGGATACGGGTAGAGGGATATCGGACATAAAGCTCACTTTACGCAAAGGATCTTTTACCGTCATCACCGGGACGATCGGCTCCGGCAAAACCACCCTCGTGCGCACGCTGCTAGGGCTGCTTCCCAAAGATGAAGGGACGATCAATTGGAACGGCCGGCCCGTGGCCGACCCGGGCAGCTTCTTCGTGCCGCCAAGAAGCGCCTACACGGCGCAGGTTCCTCGCTTATACAGCGATACGCTGCGCAATAACATTCTGCTTGGGGAAGCGGAAGAAGGAGACAATTTGAATCAGGCGCTTCATGCGGCTGTCCTGGAATATGATGTTGCGCAGATGCCGGGCGGCCTCGATACCATTATCGGTCCCCGCGGCGTCAAGCTTTCCGGCGGTCAAGCGCAGAGAACGGCTGCTGCCCGGATGCTGGTACGGGATGCCGAGCTGTATGTGTTCGATGATCTATCAAGCGCGCTCGATGTCGAAACGGAGCAGAAGCTCTGGGAACGGTTGTACCGCAAACGCGGCGGCGCTACTTGCCTCGTCGTATCTCATCGCCGGGCCGCTTTGGCCCAGGCGGATCATATTATAGTGATAAAAGACGGCAGAATCGAAGCGGAAGGGACGTCTGAGCAGCTGCTGAGGTCATGTGCAACGTTCCAGGAGCTTTGGAACTAATGAGACGATTAAAGCATGACCTCTACTACGTCGTCGTTTCACAATAACATAATGATAGGTTGACGAGATTGTGGCCGGAAATTATTATGATACTAATAGATTAGCGTGAACATAGTGCTGTTGTCGCTTGGAGCTTTGACGCGTTATACGGTTACCGATTGAGTCCATTTTGAGAGGAGCTGACCCGAGTCTTGAGCAAATTTACTTGGCCCACGCTTGTGCTTACCGTCGTCCTGATCATTGCGGGCTGCGGCGGTAAAGTGAAGAACGAAAATGTCGATTCCGGCGGAAACACGGCTCAAAATTCCGGCGATACGAGTCAAAAGCAGTACAAGATTGCCATTTCCCAAATTGTCGAGCATGCTTCGCTTGACGCCACCCGGGAAGGCTTCCTTGCGGGATTGAAAGACAACGGCATTGAGGAAGGCAAAAATTTGACAGTAGATTACAACAACGCACAGGATGATCCGACCAACAACCTGTCCATCGCCCAGAAAATCGCCGGCGAGAAGAACGATCTTGTGCTGGCCATTGCAACTCCTTCTGCACAGGCGCTTGCAGACAAAGTGAAAGATACGCCGCTCCTGTTTTCCGCGGTAACGGACCCGGTAGGCTCGAACATCATAAGCAATATGGACAAGCCGGGCGGTAATATATCCGGCGCCTCGGACACAAACCCGGAAGCGACAACCAAGCTGGTGAACTTTATTGCGGAGAATTTCCCGAAAATCAAAACCGTCGGTCTTGTAATTAACGAAGGAGAGTCCAATGCGGTTGTCATGGCAGACAGGGCGGAAAAGGATTTTGCCGCGCACGGTATCAAGCTCATTAGAGCGGCAATCACCAACACGTCGGAGGTCAAACAGGCCGCCCAATCGTTGGTAGGGCGAGCGGACGCATTCTTCCTGACGCTCGATAATAAAGTTGTCAGCGGTGTCGATTCAATCCTCCAAATGTCGAAGGAAAATAAAATACCTCTTTTCTCCAGCGATCGTGATACTGTCGAGAAGGGCGCTCTCGCAACGGTTGGATTTAAATATTATGATCATGGTTATCAGGTCGGGCAGATGGCTGCAGAAATTCTGAAGAACGGCAAAAAGCCCGGCGACATGAAAGTGACGGTCCCTGATAAACTGGACCTGATAATCAATTTGAAGGCCGCTAAGGAGTTGGGCATCGAAGTTACGGATCAGATGAAAAATGCGGTTATGGATCAAGCGCAAAACCTGATCCAGTAACCGGTTTGCAGGAGTGGGCGTCCTTTCGTTCACTCCTTTTTCTTACAACTTGAGCTGGTTTACAAGAAGGAGGTGCAGCAGGAATGCTCAATTCATTATATGGGGCGGTTGAACTCGGCTTACTGTATGCTTTGATGTCGCTGGGCGTCTACATTACGTTTCGCATTCTGGACTTCCCGGATCTTACCGTGGACGGAAGCTTCGCTATAGGCGGAGCGGTAGCCGCTACTTTAATTACACAAGGCTGCTCTCCTTGGCTCGCAGGTCTGGCGGCATTCGGCGGAGGACTGGCGGCAGGCGCATGCACCGGTCTTCTGCATACGAAGGGAAAAATAAACGGACTGCTCTCAGGGATTCTCATGATGATTGCTCTTTATTCCATCAATATGCGAATAATGGGCAAGCCGAACGTTTCACTGCTGGGCATCGATATTCCGTTTTTCTCTATTTCTTCAACAGGTATTCGGATTCTGCTCATTGCAGTCGGTGTAATGTTGATCAAATTGCTGCTCGATGCGTTCCTCCACACCGATCTTGGTCTTGCGCTTCGGGCAACGGGGGATAACGCCCGAATGATCCGCAGCTTCGGCGCCCATACCGACAACACGATCGTATTTGGGATCAGTCTGTCGAATGGCCTTGTTGCATTATCCGGAGCGCTGATTAGCCAGCAGAACGGCTTTGCCGATATTTCCATGGGGCTTGGAATGATCGTAATCGGACTCGCCTCGGTCATTATCGGGGAAGCGATTTTTGGAGCGCGCAACGTCTTTTTTGCCACATTAGCCGCCGTGCTGGGTTCCATCGTGTACCGAATAATCGTCGCGCTTGCACTTCGCGCTGAATGGCTCAGCGCATCCGATTTAAAGATGATCACAGCGTTGATCGTTATAGTGGCGCTGGTTGTACCTTCCCTGCAGCGCTCCTGGAAGCAGCGAAATGTCGCGAAGAAACGTACGGCCCAGCTAGCCGTGGCGTCATCGGAGCAATCAGTGGGAGGTGAGCGCTGATGCTTCAAATATCTGAAGTTTCCAAGCTTTTTTTCCCCGGAACCGTCGATGAGAAGATTGCGTTGATGGGCATCAACCTGACGCTCAATGCCGGCGACTTCGTTACGGTGATAGGCAGCAACGGGGCCGGCAAGTCGACGCTCATGAACATTATTTCCGGGGTTATGACCCCGGATGCGGGTGAAGTGCGAATCGAAGGCACCGTCATTCATGGGCTGCCCGAATACCGCCGCAGCCGCTGGATCGGGCGGGTATTCCAGGACCCGATGGCAGGAACCGCTCCGCATATGACGATTGAGGAGAATCTCGCAATCGCTTATGCCCGAGGAAAGCCGCGCGGCCTCCGGCTAGGCGTAACGCCAAAGAAACGGGTGTTTTTTCACCGGCAGTTAAAGAGGCTGGGCATTGGGCTGGAAGATCGGCTGCGGGCGAAAGTCGGCCAGCTGTCCGGCGGCGAACGTCAGGCGCTCAGCTTGTTGATGGCGACTTTCACGGACCCGGAAATTCTGCTGCTGGACGAACATACGGCCGCGCTGGACCCGGCTAGGGCGGAACTTATTACGCGTCTTACCGAAAGCATAGTAAGCGAAATGAAGCTGACAACCCTGATGGTCACCCACAATATGGAACAAGCCATCCGTCTGGGTAACCGGCTTATCATGATGGATAAGGGGCGAATCGTTCTCGACGTAAACGAACAACGAAAGAAAGAACTCACCGTCGATCGGCTGCTTCGCGAATTCGAGCAAATCAGCGGCCGTAAATTGGCAGACGACAAGATCGTGTTCGGGGTATAAAGCGAAACATCCCGCCTTCCTAGTGAAATGGCGGGATGTTTCATCTTCGTTACCTTAATCCGTCCACCAGCGCTTCAACTGCTGCCACCATGATTTCTCGCCATGCGCCCTGCCGTCTCCTTCAGCCGAGGCCGCGTCGTCGCCATGCTCTCCGCATACTTCTGTCGGCTGGGTGCCGCTGACGAACGTCTCCAGCCGCTTGTCCGGACACGATTTGGCGGCAAGCTTGCCGCTTTTCGGGTCGACATACACGGTCACGACGCCGCCCGGCATCTCAAAGATCTTCGGCGGTACGGCGCTAAGGGCTTTCTCGGTATACGAGGCGAATATCGGCGCTGCCCGGTGCGCTTCTGCAGTTGTCAGCTTTCGCCCTTTGTCATAGCCGACCCATACGGCCGTGGATAGCTCCGGCGTATAACCGACGAGCCAGGCATCGGTTGCGGTGGTACCTGTCTTCCCCGCCACCGGCCGCTTAATCATCGCTGAGACGCGGCTGCCCGTGCCGCCGGTATCGAACACGCTCTCCATGAGGCTTGTCAGCACATACGCATGAGCGGCGTCTACGACCTGCCTGACTTCAGGATGCGCTTCATAAAGCGTTTGCCCTTTGCTGTCTTCGATGCGTAAAATCGCAGTCGGCTCCGCATGCACGCCTCCGCCTGCAAACGTGCCGAAAGCGGACGCCATCTCAAAGGGGCTTACCGGGAAAGTTCCAAGCGCGAGCGACGGTACCGGCTTCATCGGGCTGTCGATGCCAAGGCGGCGCGCCATGTCGATAACCTTCTGCGGTCCGATCGCCATGATCGTGTTCACTGCATATATATTGTCCGAGCTTGCAATCGCCTGCCGCATGTCGATAAAATCGCCCGCATATTTATTGTTGTAATTGCTGGGCGCATATGTCTTCCTTCCCTCGTCGTAGGTGAAGACGGTCGGTGCGCTTTTGAACCGGGATACGGGCGTCATTGCCCCCTCCTCAAGTGCGGATAAATACAAAATCGGCTTGAATGATGAGCCGGGCTGCCGGGTTTTCGCAAAAACGCGGTTGAACTGGTTGGCCTTATAGTCACGTCCGCCGACCATCGCCTTAATATAGCCGTTGCGGGGATCGATGGATACGAGGGCCGCCTGCTGCTCCGAACCGGCGGGAATGCCGCCTGCCACAGCTTCCTCAGCCGCCCGCTGTGCATTCTGATCCAGCGTAGTATAAATGCGTATGCCTCCCTCGCTTAGCAGCCGCTCAGCGATGCCGAGCTTATCTACGGCTATCAAACGGACATAGTCGCGAAAATACGGGGCGATACCATCCTTTTTATTCGTGCCGAGCGGCTGGAACTTCAGAACCTCGCTGGCGGCGCTATTCGCATCGGCCTTCGTAATTATGCCTTGATCAGCCATGGTTGCGAGAATCGTACGCTGCCGGTCCTTGGCGTTCTTCATATCCATGTACGGCGAATAATATTTAGGCCCCTTCGGAATTCCCGCCAGCATGGCGCTTTCGGCAAGCGTGAGCTCAGACGCGTGCTTGCCGTAATAGAGCTGTGCCGCGGCCTCCGCGCCGTATGCGCCGTGTCCGTAATAGATTTGGTTAAGATACAACGAGAGAATTTCATTCTTCGAATAATGCATTTCCAATTGAATCGTGTACATCGCTTCTTTTATTTTCCGCGTCCATGTCCGCTCTTGTGTCAAGTATAAATTGCGCGCAAGCTGCTGGGTCAGCGTGCTCGCTCCCTGCTTCGCCCGCAAATTCTGGATATTAATCAGGGCTGCCCGAGCCATTCCCTTCATATCGAAACCGATATGATCGTAGAACCGCTGGTCTTCGATCGCAAGCGTGGCTTCAACCAGGTAAGGCGAGATCGCCTTAAGCGGAACGGACTCCCGGTTCTCGCCGGTATGGAAGGTATCGATGATGTTTCCCTGCATATCAAGGATCTGCGATGTTTGATTAATTGAAGCAGCCGGAAGGGCCTGTGAGTGCAGGTAGTAGAGAAATCCGAAGGCGGCGATGAGCAGCAGACCGCAGCCGGCTCCGGTATATATAAGACTGCGCTTAATACGCCGCATCAGCGGAAGCCATATTTCCGCGCGAATGCGAAACGGCAGCCGGCGCTTACCGCCGTTCTGCCGCGAACCTGGTTTATTCATGTTGATGTCCCCTTACGAATACAAGTATTCTTTTCCTTAGTATGGAAAATAGAAGGTTCGTCTATTCACCTCTCCAGAGTGGGGAAGTGAATTTTTTGTGAGGAGCTTCGGCGCAAAGGTTGCTTTTTCCCTCCGTTCTACTATAATACAGGGTGAACCAATGACCCCGATGACCTCATTAAAGCCATACATAAACGAAAGAAGGGATAACCATCATGGAATTGTGGTATACCGAGAAACAAACCGACAGCTACGGCATCACAGCGAAGATCAAAGAAACTTATGTCAGCGAGCAAACGGACTTCCAGAAGCTTGACATGATCGAAACCGAAGAATTCGGCACGATGCTCGTCCTCGACGGCATGGTCATGACGACCGATAAAGACGAATTCGTTTACCATGAGATGGTCGCGCATCCGGCGCTCTTCACTCACCCGAATCCGAAGCATGTGCTTGTGGTAGGCGGCGGAGACGGCGGCGTTATCCGCGAAATCATGAAACACCCCAAGGTAGAGAAAGCGGTTCTTGTCGATATTGACGGAAAAGTAATTGAATATTCCAAAAAATATTTGCCGAACATTGCGGGCGAGCTGGACAACCCGCGCGTGGAAGTAATCGTAAACGACGGCTTCATGCACATTCACGACCACAAAAACAGCTACGACGTCATTATGGTAGACTCGACCGAGCCGGTCGGCCCTGCGGTAAATCTGTTCACGCGCGGCTTCTATCAAGGCATTTACGATGCGCTCAGGGAAGACGGAATCTTCATCGCGCAGACGGACAACCCGTGGTTCAAGGCGGATCTGATCGAGAGCGTGAACCGCGACGTGAAGGAAGTTTTCCCGATCGTGCGCGTATACTGGGCGAATGTACCGACGTATCCGAGCGGATTGTGGACGTTTACGATGGGAAGCAAGAAATACGATCCTCTAGAGGTCGATGAATCGTCGATTCCGGAGATCGATACCAAATACTACACACCTCGTCTGCACAAAGCGGCTTTCGTTCTGCCGAAATTTGTGGAAGACCTGGTCAAGTAAGGCAGAGAGGACAACACCGATGAAACTTGATCAGAAATATTCCGGTAACGTGTTCATTCTGAGCTCCGACGATTACACCGCATCCAAAGCGGTCATCTACGGGATGCCGATGGACTTTACCGTATCCTTCCGTCCGGGATCGCGCTTCGGTCCGCCGCGCATTCGCGAGGTATCGATCGGTCTGGAGGAATACAGTCCTTATCTTGACCGCAGCCTTGAAGATATCGAATATTTCGACGCAGGCGACCTGCTGCTGCCGTTCGGAAATGCAGCCCGTTCGCTTGACATAATCGGAGACTTCGTAAGGGGTGTCCTTGAAGACGGCAAAATGCCTGTCGGGCTCGGAGGCGAGCATCTCGTTTCATGGCCGGTTTTCCGCGAGGTATATGCCAAATATCCCGACCTGGCCATTATCCACTTCGATGCTCACGCAGATCTGCGCGAGCAGTACGAGGGAGAGCCGCTGTCCCACTCGACGCCGCTGCGTAAAGCAGCAGCGCTTATGGGCGGCAAGAACATTTACCAGTTCGGCATCCGTTCGGGCTCCCGTGAAGAATGGCAGTATGCGCGCGAGAATATCAATTTTCATCCGTTCGAGGTGCTTGAGCCGCTCAAAAAGGCGCTCCCTGAGCTGGCAGGCCGTCCGGTCTACCTGACCATCGATATCGACGTGCTTGATCCTTCCTGCGCGCCGGGAACCGGAACCGCAGAAGCGGGCGGAATCACATCGAAGGAATTGATCGATGCGGTACATGCCATCGCCCGCGCAGGCATCAACATCGTCGGCTGCGATCTCGTCGAGGTAGCGCCGGCTTACGATCCAACCGAGCAAACGCAGATCGTTGCGGCGAAGGTTATCCGCGAAATGCTGCTTGGATTTATCAAGTAAATCGGACAAGGGCATAATAGACGCACGCAATTAAAGCGATACGCGCTTAGGGAAGGAAATCCTCCCGGGCGGCGGTCGCTTTTTCTCTGTATCCCTTTTGCTCGAAGGAGGTTTGCCGTATGAAGGTACATTCATTCCCGCCAGTGATCGACGCGCGTTCGACTGTTCTTGTGCTTGGCAGCATGCCCGGCACGGCATCGCTGGAAAAACATCAATATTACGGTCATCCGCGCAATCATTTTTGGCCGGTCCTTTACGGGCTGTTCGGCAGAGAGCCGGACCCCGATTACGCAAGTCGGCTCGCTTTCGCCAGCCAGCGAGGCATAGCGTTGTGGGATGTAATCGCCGCCTGTTTGCGCGAAGGAAGTCTGGATTCGAACATCCGCGAGGCGGTGCCGAACGATCTTCCGGGACTGCTAGAGAATTACCCGGGCATCCGGGCGCTGGCCTTCAATGGGAGCAAGTCGTACGCTACCTATATGAAACATTTTGCCGATCATCCCGCTACGGCCCGGACTGAGCATCTTAGGTTGCCTTCCACTAGTCCCATACCTACGCCCCGGATGCGGACTACAGAGGACCGGATCGAGGCCTGGAGGCCGATTTTAACCTACGTGCAGGATACCTCGACGGATGAATCCCGCCAACAAAAGGAGTAGTATCTCAAGCGATCTACAAGGTGGTCAATTCGTTTTACGATAACCGGAATAATATCCCCCTTCTCTCCTTCTCTCCCGATAGGAAAATTTTGTCTGACTTTTGGCCATAATGGCTAATAAGCCGTTGCTCCTGACATCCCGCCCGAGGAAGGCTGGAGTAATGAAGGCCAAATTGTTTTGCTAATGGAACATAATTTGCATTCGCAAAGCGTCTCAGGAGGGTTGTTATGGGGATATTTCCAATTCACGAACGACTCGCGGAGCTGTGGGTCATTAAAGGACGGCGCGGCTTGAGCGGGGAAGAGGAAGCCGATTTCGAGCACTGCCTGGCTGTTAATGCCGCATACTGCCGCCAGTTGGCGAACCTGTACAACATGTCCCTGCTGGCTTCCATGACCGCCGATACGGAGTGGCAGTACGATATATGCCGCAAAATCGAGAAGCTGGACGGCCCGCCGCCGGCATCGCCAAGGCTGTGAAATACCCCTTGCTTTTTTCCGGGGGTTGCATATAATAGGGGAAATAACAGCTACAAGCGATGAACGGGACAGTACCTTGCAGATCGATGCGTGCAGCGAGCCGGGTTGGTGGAAGCCGGTGCAGCGAAGCAGGGGAAGCGGGCCCGGGAGTTGATCGCCCGATAGCGGCAAA
This sequence comes from Paenibacillus sp. sptzw28, assembly GCF_019550795.1. Classification (NCBI taxonomy): domain Bacteria; kingdom Bacillati; phylum Bacillota; class Bacilli; order Caryophanales; family Paenibacillaceae; genus Paenibacillus; species Paenibacillus sp. sptzw28. The sequence goes on along the minus strand of NZ_CP080545.1, from coordinate 119,352 downwards.
TTAGCCGCCTTAGGCCGATCCGGTCACACCGTTAACGTGTTCAAGAGGCTTCTTGCGGCCGTCTGCATTTATGGCAGCGGTCATCATGTTCAGCAAGCAAGATGCCAGAAGAGTGGTACCACGGACAACACCTCCGTCTCTTTATTGAGACGGGGGTTTATTTTTTTCTCAAGACCTGGGGAATTACAAAAAAGGAGGATCGGATAATGAATATTTTGCTGCGATGGGCAGCTGAGAGACTGCTGCCGCTTGTGCCGCTTTCGCAGGAGGAGATTGGCGCCATATTGGAACTGCCCCCGAATCCCGAGCTTGGAGATGTCGCGTTCCCCTGCTATACCTTGTCGCGCCAGTGGAAGCGTCCTCCCGCCGCCATCTCGGAGGAGTTGGCTATCCGTATTAACGAACAGCCAACAGGTATCCGTGCTGAAGCGAAGGGGCCTTACCTGAATTTGTTTTTCGAGCCGCTTCAGTGGGTGCCCCGGCTGCTCGAAACCATTCTGCATCCGGATTTTGCCTGTTCGGACGAAGGCGACGGAAGACGGGTCGTAATCGATCTGTCATCGCCAAACATCGCCAAGCCTTTCGGCGTTGGTCACCTGCGCTCCACAATGATTGGAAATGCGCTCGCAAATCTATACCGGGCATCCGGCTACGATGTCGTTACCGTGAACCATATCGGCGATTGGGGCACGCAGTTCGGCAAGCTGATGGAGGCCTATACGAGGTGGGGCGACGAAGAGAAGCTGAGGCAAGAGCCGATACGCGAGAGCTTGCGCCTGTACGTTCAGTTTCACGATGAAGCGGAGAAGGATAAGACACTTGAGGACGACGCCCGCCGCTGGTTCTGGAAGCTTGAGAACGGCGATCCCGAGGCGCAGCGTCTCTGGCAGTATTTCGTAGCATTTAGCATGGAGGAGTTCGATCGTGTGTACGCGCGGCTCGGCGTGACGTTCGACCATACTCTCGGCGAAAGCTTTTATAACGATAAAATGGGCCATGTAGTCCGTCAGCTGACGGACTTGCAGCTGCTCGAAGAAAGCGACGGCGCGCAGGTAGTCCGGCTGGACGAAGAAGGAATGCCGCCTTGTCTCATATTGAAGTCGGACGGGACGACCATTTATCCGACTCGTGATTTGGCCACTGCGATCTACCGCAAGAACGAAATGGGGGCCGATAAGCTGCTTTATGTGGTCGGCGGCGAACAGAAGCTTCATTTTGCCCAGGTGTTTGCCGTCTTGAAGCGGATGGGAATGGACTGGTCGGACCGGTGCGAGCATATCGCGTTCGGGCTGATGAAATTCGGCGGCCGCAAAATGTCGACGCGCAGAGGTCAGGTCGTTTTTCTCGATGAAGTGCTGGACGAAGCGGTGAGTAAAGCGGAAGCCATCATTGCCGGTAAAAACCCGGATCTTACCGATCGGCATGAGGTTGCGCAGGCCGTCGGAATCGGTGCGGTCATATTCGGCGATTTGAAGCACAACCGGATGCTGGAGGTCGATTTCTCGCTTGACGAAGCGCTCCGATTCGAAGGGGAAACGGGACCCTATTTGCAGTACACCGCTGCAAGAGCGCATAAGCTGCTGGACAAGTGCGGCCTGATTGGTGCTGAAGCAAACCAAGGCAGTCTGGAACAATCGGCGGACTACTTATCAGATTCTGCTGCGTGGGAGTGTCTCAAAACTCTGGCCGCATACCCGGATGCGATCCGTGACGCGGTTCGACTGGGAGAACCCTCTATAGTGGCTCGATATCTGCTCGACGCCGCCAAACAGTTCAACCGCTTCTACCACCAGGAGCGTATTATAACCGACTCGGAACAAGCGACACGGGGCAAGCTCGTACTTGTGGCAGCCGTCTTACGGGTGCTCCGTTCGGGATTGTCTATGCTTGGGCTCAAGTCGCCCAACCAAATCTGATTCTGCACGCACGAACCGTTAACGCGGGTTGCGCCGCGTTCGGTTCTGTGCACGGACGAACCGTTAACGCGGGTTGCGCCGCGTTCGGTTCTGTGCACGCACGAACCGATAACGCGAGTTGCGCCGCGTTCGGTTCTGTGCACGCAGCGTTGAAATCGGCGATCCTCCTGTATATAGTAGACTCATATAGTAAATGGACTGGAGAACAAAACGATGAAGGACCGGGCGCAAGTGCGAATTACGCTGGAGAGCGAGCTCGATGGCGAGAAACAGACGCAAGTCTTCACCGGCGAGTGGTTCCGTAAGGACCGTACGGTATATGTCCGTTACGATGAGTCGGGAGACCACGGCGCGGTGCGGACAGTAGTGCGATGGCGCGAAGGCGAGCTAAGCGTAAAAAGACATGGCGATGTAGAATCCGAGCAAACGTTTGTTGCCGGGGAACGCCGGGCGGGGCAGTACGAATCCGCGCATGCCCGGTTTCAGCTTGAGACCGAAACGAAGCTCATGTGGATGCAGTATGGGGACATGTCGGAGGTTGGACCGGTGGAAAACAGGCCTAAGCCGACGCTGCCGATGCTGCTTGAGTGGCATTATACGTTATGGGTGGAAGGGCAGCCCTCAGGAGCGTTTGTAATCCGGCTGCAGGCAGAAGAACAATAGAGAAAACTGATGATCATATGCTTTCGAAGTATGTATCTTGTGCGAAAAATTTCAGGAGGTCACAAAAACGATGAAAACAAATGTCATTGAGCGGCTGAACCAACAGATTAAAGAAGCGATCGCGGATGCGGTTGTTGCGGCAGGTCTTGCGGCTCGGGAAGAGCTTCCGGTCTTCGTGCTTGAAGTCCCTAAGGAGAAGGCGCACGGCGATTTGGCCACAAACGCGGCGATGCAGCTGACGAAGCTGGCCAAGAAGAATCCGCGTCAGATCGCGGAGGCGATCGTGGCGCATCTCGATACGCGCAAGGCCTTGATCGAATCAGCGGAAATCGCAGGGCCGGGCTTTATCAACTTCCGCATCGACAAGGGCTATCTCTATCCGGTAATCGGCGAAGTGCTGGAAAAAGGCGAGGACTATGGCCGGATTGATGCCGGCCAGGGGCAGCGGGTTCAGGTGGAGTTCGTCAGCGCGAATCCAACGGGAAGCCTGCATTTGGGACATGCACGCGGCGCGGCGGTCGGCGATGCGCTCTGCAATGTACTCGATTATGCCGGCTACAAAGTCACGCGTGAATATTACATCAACGATGCAGGCAACCAGGTAGCCAATTTGGCGAGATCGATCGAAGCTCGTTATAAGCAGGCGCTCGGCCAGGAAGCCGCCATGCCCGTAGACGGCTACCACGGCGAAGATATCGTCGGCTTTGCCAAAGCGCTCGTCGAGACGGAAGGAGCCCGGTTGCTGTCGCTGCCGGAAGAGGAGCGCTTTACCTTCTTCCGCGAATACGGCCTTGAACGTGAACTCAACAAAATCAAACGCGACCTTGGCCGGTTCCGGGTCACATTCGACGAGTGGTACAGTGAGACGAAGCTGTACGAGAGCGGCCAGGTCGAGAAGGCCCTCGACGCGCTTCGCGAACGGGGTCAGGTGTTTGAAGAGGAAGGCGCAACGTGGCTGTCGACAATGCCCTACGGGGATGACAAAAACCGCGTACTCGTGAAAAATGACGGCTCATACACCTATTTGACGCCGGACATCGCCTATCACCGCGACAAATTCGGACGCGGCTTCGACAGGATGATCAATATCTGGGGAGCCGACCATCACGGTTATATTCCCCGTGTGAAAGCGGCAATGGCCGCGCTCGGCAACGACCCGCAGAAGCTGGTCGTGCTTATCGCGCAGATGGTAAGCCTGTACCAGAACGGCGAGAAGGTCAAAATGTCCAAACGGACCGGCAAAGCGGTCACGATGGAAGATTTGATGGATGAAGTCGGAGTTGATGCCATCCGTTATTTCTTTACGATGCGCAGCATGGACTCGCATTTGGACTTCGACATGGATCTTGCCATCTCGACTTCTAACGAAAACCCGGTGTTCTACGTTCAATATGCCCATGCACGCATCTGCAGCATTTTTCGCCAGGCGGAGGAACAGGGGTTGCAAATGCTGCCGCTTGATTCGGTAGATTTCAGCAAGCTCGCCGCAGAGCACGAGTACGACCTGCTGCGCAAAATGGGCGAGCTGCCGCAGGAAATAGCGGAGGCGGCGGAGCAGTACGCCCCTCACCGGCTCGTTCGCTATGTGTACGAGCTGGCTTCGCTGTTCCATAGCTACTATAAAGCGGAGCGCGTCATTACAGAGGATGCCGCCCAGACCCAGGCGCGGCTCGCGCTTCTTGCCGCCGTCCGCAATGTAATCGCGGGCGTGCTGAGGTTGGTCGGCGTTTCCGCACCTGACCGTATGTAGCGCCGGCGGCCGCAAACCTATCGGTCCGCGGCCGTCAGCATACGCATTACATCCAGCTCCCCGGTGAACCGGGGAGCTTTTGAGCCTCTAAGCGGCAGCATCGACCGCTTAAGAATCGATTTTATCTCGGCCGGCGACAGCCCCGGCCGATAGGCCAGGAGCAGCGCAATGGCGCCGCTGACATGGGACGTGGCCATCGAGGTTCCGCTCATTTCATTGTACTTACCGCGCAGCCACGATGAGAGTATCTTGTCTCCGGGTGCGTAAATATCAATATAGATGCCCCGGTTGCTGAAAGGCGCAATCCGCCTCAGACGGTTAGTGGCGCCTACGGATATCGTCTGCGGATATTTCGCGGGGTAGTCGACCGACTTTCGTTTGCCGTCGTTTCCGGAGGAGGCGACGACGATTACACCCGAGTTGAAAGCGTTGGTCACGGCATTCAGCAGCGATTTACTGCGGGTCTTCATCCCGAAGCTCATGTTGATGATATCCATCCCGTTACGTACGCACCAATCGATTCCGAGAATAATATCCGAGACAAAAGCGCTGCCGTTCTGGTCGAACGCTTTTACCGGATAAACGATTGATCTGGGCGCGACGCCGATCATGCCCTGCATCTGGTTGGCTGCGGCAATTGTGCCCGCAATATGTGTGCCATGCCCATTATCGTCATGGGGAGGAGCGGCGCGATTCAACAAATTAATGCCTCTTGCGAGAGATTGCCTCAAATCCGGGTGGCTGAAGTCGACACCGGTATCGATGACGCCGATTTTAATCCGGTGGCCGGTTGTCGTGCTCCAGGCCTGTGGTGCTTTGATTTCCTGAACGCCCCAGGGAATGCCTTTCTCGCGTGCGGCGGGCTTATAAACCGTACCATGCACCGACAGAAGCGGGTCGTCTTCGACCCACGCGCTCCTGCGCAGCTGGGCTGCGGACCGCCCGTCCGTTAGGGGGAGAGAGAAAGCTTCAATTAAGGGCAGGTGTATGACGGCATTCCCCGGAGAGTGCGGCGCCTTCAACTCCGACCATTCTTGGAGGAAGCGCCGATAATCGCTGTGCTGCGGAAAGCGGACAATACAGCGCTTTGCGCCGTTCGGGGGTTTGGATAGCGCATTCTGCAGCAGGCGGACAATTGCGGATCTGTCCAATTTGGCGGCACCTCCAAGGCGGACCATGCTGCAGTATTGTATGAAGGGGAGTAACAAGCCGTATGAGCGAGTGACCTTTTTTCACATAATTAGGCTTCAAAACCGTGTCATTCGCCGCTGAGGGACATAGTATAAACCAAGAGTCGTTCATCGCCTCTTGCCCGGATAGGATGCAGCCGCACGATCCGGAAGGATACAGTCAAAGCGAAGGGATGCCCTTCGCTTTTTCTTTTTTGACCGGAAGCGCCCGGTCACTTGCTTTTTTGAAAGAAATAGGTTTTACTATAGGTTGATAATGGATTGCATGCACGTTTGCAGCAGTTGACATGAGAGGAAGTGTCCAAAATGAGCAGCGAGATCACCTTGAAGCTCGATCCGGAGCGTATCAAGGAAATGCCCATGGTTGATTTGGCTTTTGAACTGCTTAAAGCAGCCAATACGCCGTTTTACTATCGGGATATCATGATAGAAATCGCCAAGATCAGGGGCTTGTCCCAAGATGAAATCAACCAAGTGATTGCGCAAGTATATACGGAAATAAACATCGACGGACGTTTTGCGTGCGTCGGCAGCAATATGTGGGGGCTTAAACGCTGGTATCCGGTGGAACGTTCCGAGGATCCGGTAGGCAACGCCAAGCGCCCTCGTATCATTAACGATGATGACGACGACGATGACGATTTGTATCCGGACGAGGAAGAAGAAACCTATACTGCCGATGATGAGGACTTCGATACCTACGACGAAGATCAAGAGATTTTCGACGAACCGGAGGAAGAAGAAGCCGAAGTCGACGAAGAAGTGTTGATCGACGACGAAGAGCTCGAAGATGAGCAGATCGAGGAAGATGTCGATGCAGCGGGCGAAGAAGCGGAAGAAGAGGATGCCGACTTCGATGATGACGAAGACGACGAAGAAGAGGAGAAGTAAACGGACTGTAAAAAGCCGCCTTATTCTCCTTGACATGGAGCAGCCCCGAAGAGTAAACTATTGCATGGGCTTCAAGTTCGGACAAGAAGAAATAAGCCAATCCAGAAAGTGCCCCCGTTTATACGGGTGTCACTTTTTTCTTTTTTTGCTCCATTTTTGTATCGAAAATGGGCAATCCTATACTTTAATATACTAGCGTGGAGGGTATCATCAGTGACCAAATACATTTTTGTAACCGGCGGTGTCGTTTCGTCCCTGGGCAAGGGCATAACAGCGGCTTCACTCGGTCGATTGCTAAAGAACCGTGGTCTTAAAGTGACCATTCAGAAATTTGATCCGTATATCAACGTTGACCCGGGAACGATGAGTCCTTATCAGCACGGAGAAGTATTCGTAACGGACGACGGAGCGGAAACCGATCTCGATTTGGGCCATTATGAGCGCTTCATCGACATTAATCTTTCCAAAAACAGCAACGTAACAACAGGGAAGATTTATTCCACCGTTATCACCAAGGAGCGCCGCGGCGAGTATCTTGGAGGTACCGTACAGGTCATACCCCACATTACGAACGAGATCAAGGACCGTGTATTCCGCGCGGGCAAAGAGACTGGATCGGACGTTGTCATAACTGAAATTGGAGGCACGGTGGGCGACATCGAGAGCTTGCCGTTTCTCGAAGCGATCCGCCAAATCAAGAGCGATATCGGACGCGATAATGTCATGTACATTCACGTCACGCTGATACCGTACATTAAAGCGGCGGGCGAAGTGAAGACGAAGCCCACGCAGCACAGCGTCAAGGAACTCAGAAGCATCGGGATTCAACCGAATGTTATCGTTTGCCGTACAGAGCACGCGCTGGCGGATGATTTGAAGCGGAAAATAGCGTTGTTCTGCGATATTGACGCGAATGCAGTTGTGGAGTGCCGGGATGCTTCTACCTTATATGAGGTTCCGCTTAACTTGCGTGAGCAGGGACTCGACGAAATCGTAGTCAATCATCTGAAGCTGACGACGACGCCGCCGGATATGACGGAGTGGGAAGATCTCGTACGGCGCGTGAAGCGGCTGAGCCGAACGACTGAAATCGCCATCGTCGGCAAATACGTAGCGCTGCACGATGCTTATTTGAGCATTGTCGAATCGCTTAGTCATGCCGGCTTTGACGCCGATGCGGATGTAAAGCTTCGTTGGGTGAATGCGGAGGAAATTACCGAGCAGAACGTAGCGAACGAGCTGCAGGGCGTCGATGGCATTCTGGTGCCGGGCGGCTTCGGAGACCGGGGAATTGAAGGGAAAATCACGGCGATTCGGTATGCGCGGGAGCATCAAGTGCCTTTCTTCGGCATATGCCTCGGCATGCAGGTTGCGGTTATTGAATATGCGCGCAATGTTGTGGGGTTTGAAGACGCGAACAGCTCCGAGATCAATCCTTCCACTCCATATCCGGTTATTGATTTGCTGCCGGAGCAGAAGGACATTGAAGATCTTGGCGGTACAATGCGCCTTGGCTTATATCCATGTAAGCTTGCGCCGGGCTCGCTGGCCGAGCGCGAATACGAGGGTGGGCTCGTTTATGAACGTCATCGTCATAGATACGAATTCAACAATGAATATCGAGAAAGAATCGAATCCGCCGGCCTGCGTATTTCCGGGACGTCTCCTGACGGACGTCTTGTCGAGATGATCGAGCTGCCTGGTCATCCATGGTTTCTCGCGGTTCAATTCCATCCGGAATTTACTTCAAGGCCGAACCGTCCGCAATCACTTTTCCGCGGTTTCGTAAGAGCTGCGCTGAAGAAATCGGAATGCTGATTTTTTAGATCAGGTTTTTTTCCAATACGAAGCAGGATAATGGATGCATTAAAGCGAATAAATTAACGATTATGGAAGAGTTGACCATATCGTGCAAATTTTCGCGCATTCGTAGGAGGTTTTAAGTTGGATAAGAAGAAAGTGTTGATCGTGGACGATCAAAACGGTATTCGCGTCTTGCTGATGGAAGTGTTCAGTAGTGAGGGCTATGAAACTTTTCAAGCCTCTAACGGAAAATTGGCGCTTGAAATCGTAAAGAACGAAACTCCTAACCTAGTGCTGCTAGATATGAAAATTCCAGGGATGGACGGGCTTGAGATATTGAAGCACATCAAAGCGATCAACAAAGAAATCAAGGTGATCATGATGACCGCTTACGGTGAGCTCGATATGATCAAGGAGGCGACCGACCACGGCGCTTTGATGCATTTCACGAAACCGTTCGACATCGACGAAATGCGGATGGCCGTTAACCTGCAGCTTCATGGCGGAGAATCGAATAGCTGGTACGCAATCGGGTCCTGATAATCAGGGCTCTTTTTTTCCGGAAATTACCACGCATATTACTGCCCTTCAGCGTTCCAAAGACCTGTACCAAACAAACCCGGGTTGTGGTATAATAACGCAGAATGCATGCGGAAGAGATTGCTTCCGGTGCCAGTTTTCTGCGATTTCGTAGACGTCTGACCGATGAAGCAAAAAACGATTAGGAGGAAAGAGAAATTATGCCACTTGTATCTATGAATGAGTTTTTACCTATGGCAAAAGCAAACAAGTTCGCGGTCGGTCAGTTCAATATGAACAACCTGGAGTTCGCGCAAGCGATCGTCGAGGCCGCAATGGAAGAAAAATCGCCCTTTATTTTTGGTGTTTCCGAAGGCGCTTTGAAGTACATGGGCATGGAATTCACCGTCGCCATCGCTGAAGCGGCAGCGAAACAATCGGGTCTGCCGATCGCGCTTCACCTTGACCACGGCAGCAGCTTTGAAGTAGCGATGAAATGTATCCGTGCGGGCTTCTCATCCGTTATGTTCGACGGATCCCACTATGGACTCGAAGAAAATATCGAGCTCACGAAACAAGTCGTTAAGGCGGCGCGCGCAATGGGCGTCTCCGTTGAAGGCGAGCTTGGCACAATCGGCGGCGTCGAGGACGATATCAGCGTCGATGAAGAGCATGCATCCCTGGCCAAACCGGAAGAAGCAATCCGCTTCTACGAAGAAACCGGCGTAGATTGCCTCGCAATTGCAGTTGGTACAGCTCACGGCATGTACAAAGGCGAGCCGAAAATTCATTATGATATCATTCAAAAAGTAGCCGATGCCATTCCGGTACCGGTTGTTCTGCATGGCGGTTCCGGCGTACCGGACGAAGCGATTCGTCTGTCCATCCAAGCCGGCGTCGGCAAAATCAACGTAAACACCGAAAATCAGGTAGCTTGCACGAACGCGATCCGCGAAGTGCTAGGCGGCAATGCAACCGTTTATGATCCGCGCAAATATTTAACGCCTGCACGCAACGCAATGAAAGCTGTAGTTCAAGAGAAAATCCGGCTGTTCGGCAGCAGCAATCAAGCGTAACTACCGGAGCAAGGTATAAACCGCCATGTAAGGCTCTCTTTGAAGCCGGCGTCGTCGTCTCACCGTTACTTATTTATACCGGTGAAGAGTTTGGGCGCCGAAACTTCGAAGCGGGTGCGGCGGTTTTTCCTTTGTTCCCTTCCGAATGGGAGGATAATGAGACTGATGGAAAAATTAATGATACGCGGCGGACTACCGCTGCGCGGCACCGTTCAAATAAGCGGGGCGAAGAACAGCGCGGTCGCTCTTCTGCCCGCGGCAATTCTGGCGGAGTCGACGGTTATACTGGATAATTTACCTCTCATCAGCGATGTTGCGGTATACAGCGACATCCTGCGCGAGCTTGGCGGTACCGTAACTAGAAGTGGGGATTCGATTACAATCGATCCTTCGGGGATGGGCTCGATCCCTATGCCTAATGGAAAAGTAAAGCTGCTTCGTGCCTCTTATTACTTAATGGGTGCGATGCTCGGTCGTTTCGGCGAAGCGACAATTGGTCTGCCAGGAGGATGCAACTTCGAACCAAGGCCGATTGAACAGCATATCAAAGGCTTCGAAGCCCTTGGTGCCGTGGTGACGAATGATCACGGATCGGTGCGAATTACAGCTAAAGAACTGCGTGGCGCAAAAATATATCTCGATGTTGTCAGTGTCGGTGCGACAATTAATATTATGCTGGCGGCCTCCCGGGCCAAAGGCTTTACAGTTATCGAAAACGCGGCAAAAGAGCCTGAAATTATAGATGTAGCTACTCTTCTGAGCGCGATGGGCGCCAAAATCAAAGGAGCCGGAACGGAGACGATCCGAATTGAAGGGGTCGACCGCTTGCACGGCTGCCGACACTCCATTATTCCCGATAGAATTCAGGCAGGCACATACATGATTGCCGCTGCAGCAACGCGCGGCGACGTTCTTATTGATAATGTCATACCGAAGCATATGGAAGCCGTCACCGCCAAGCTGCAGGAGATGGGCGTTCATGTTTACGAGATGGATGAATCGATTCGTATTGTCGGTCAGCCCAGCTACGAGGCGATTGATGTCAAAGCGCTTGTGTACCCCGGTTTTGCCACCGATTTGCAATCCCCGATGACCAGCCTGCTGACCCAGGCGAAAGGTGTCAGCATATTGAGCGACTTTATTTACAGCAACCGGTTTAAGCATGTACCCGAATTGACGCGTATGGGCGCAAATATCCGTGTTGAAGGCCGTTCTGCCATTGTCGAGGGGGGACCGCTCAATGCCGCCAAAGTACGAGCCGCCGACTTGCGCGCAGGCGCAGCGCTTGTAGTCGCAGCGCTCACCGTACCGGAAGGAATAACGGAGATTACCGGGGTTGAATACATAGACCGGGGCTATGACAACTTGGTGGATAACCTGCGAATGCTTGGCGCTGACGTTTGGCGGGACCACGATCAGGATTAATAGAATGATATACTGTCATGAATCGGCCTGGAATAGATTGGGTCGATTCCGGCAATGATGGATGAAGCAGACGAAGTATGATCATTGAAAAAAGTTGGTGATAACATGTCCGATCTTCAGATCGCGGATCTCGAAGAGATGAAGCTGACAGAGCTTTACAAACTGGCCAAACAGTTTCAGATTCCTTATTACGGCCAGTTGAAGAAGAAAGAATTGATTTTTGCAATACTCCGTGCGCAGGCCGAACAAGGCGGCCTTATGTTTATGCAGGGCGTTCTCGAGATTTTATCCGAAGGATACGGTTTCTTGAGGCCAATCAATTATTTGCCAAGTACCGAGGATATTTATATTTCGGCATCACAAATTCGCAAGTTCGACCTAAGAACGGGAGACCTCGTCTCAGGCAAATGCAGACCACCGAAGGAAAACGAACGTTATTTCGGTCTGCTGCAGGTAAATGCCGTCAATGGAGAAAGCCCCGAACACGCTGCCGAACGTCTACATTTTCCAGCCCTTACTCCTCTATATCCAGAAAAGAAGCTTGCTCTCGAAATTTCCCAATCCAAATTATCAACGCGTATTATGGATTTGCTTGCTCCTGTCGGGCTCGGCCAACGCGGTCTTATTGTAGCGCCGCCGAAAGCCGGCAAAACATTGCTGCTGAAAGAGATTGCCAACAGCATTTCCACCAACAATCCCGAAATTGAATTGTTTGTACTTCTTATTGACGAGCGGCCGGAGGAAGTAACCGATATGTCGCGCTCCGTTAAAGGTGAGGTTGTTGCATCAACGTTTGACGAGCTTCCGGAGAATCATATCAAGGTTGCTGAACTCGTCCTAGAACGTGCGCTGCGATTGGTGGAACATAAGAAGGACGTCGTGATTTTACTGGACAGCATAACCCGTCTTGCCCGCGCTTACAACCTGGTAGTGCCGGCATCGGGAAGAACACTGAGCGGGGGTATCGATCCGGCGGCGTTTCACCGTCCGAAACGGTTTTTCGGGTCTGCCCGTAACGTGGAAGAAGGCGGAAGCCTGACGATATTGGCTACGGCGCTTATTGAGACGGGTTCCCGGATGGACGATATCATCTATGAGGAATTTAAAGGAACCGGCAATATGGAGCTGCATCTCGACCGCAAGCTTGCGGAACGGCGCATATTCCCTGCACTCGATATCCGCCGCTCGGGCACTCGCCGTGAAGAGATGCTGCTGACGAAGGAAGAGCTGGACAAAGTGTGGGCGATTCGTAAGAACATGAACGATTCACTGGAATTTGTAGACGGATTTTTGAAGAAGCTGGCTGATACCAAGAATAACGAAGAATTTCTTGCATCGCTGGACACCTCGGCAGTGTCACAGCCTCAGAAAACCAGACCGCAAAGCTCTTCAAATGGCGGCGGAAACCCGGGCTCAAGCTCAAACTTAAACGCAGGCAGGCGTCCGACGCGCTCGACCCCTGTCTCCTAAAATGCGGAATAATCGTATGCTTTCGAATTTCAGGAGGACAACATGAATCTCGTATATGCCGACCAACATGGTAATTTGTTCGATCATCCCGATTGGATTGGACTTGGACGCAGCGGCGACATGGTTATTGAACTGATGGAAGACGAGCTTATTCCGCTGCCGGAGGGTGCAACCCTTGTGGGACTGCCTTATACGCGGCCGATCGGAATACATGCGGCTTCAGGCGAGATCCGGCCGCTTCCGGGTGAGGTTCAAGCAGTGGGTGCACTTCTTCCGCAAAGCTTCACGCGGCTTTGCATTCCAAGCTATGTTAAGACGGATAAAACCCAAAAGCTGCCTCTTTTCGGATATTCGGCCGTTGTGTGGAAGGATGACGGGTTCTACGTAGCCGCCCAGAAATGTGACGATCCCGAGCGGTGGAATCCGCTTAATTGCGACCGCAATGAGCTCAACCTCCAGGTAGAGCGTCTTCTCGCCAAATACCCGGAGAACAGGCTGTACAAGCATCTGTCCAATTGCGCACTCGGTTACGAGTGTTTAACGGCATCGAATACGTTCCTGCAAAGGTGGGAGGGAGCCGTACCGGTTTCTTTCTCCTGTAACGCGGGATGCTACGGTTGTATTTCCGAGCAGCCTGACGACAGCGGCTTCCCTGCCCCGCAAACGCGAATGGATTTCAAGCCGACTGTTGATGAAGTTGTCGATATCATGCTCGAACATTTAAAACATCCGGACTCCATTATTAGCTTCGGTCAAGGCTGCGAAGGCGAGCCGTCGACGCAGGCGAAGATCATTGTGGATGCGATGCGCCGCGTGCGAAGCGAGACATCGCTCGGATATATCAATATCAACACGAACGCAGGGCTAACGGACCATATCCGCGCTATTGTGGATGCCGGTCTTAACCTTATGCGGGTAAGCACCATAAGCGCCCTGGACGACCACTACAATGCCTACTACAAACCTAGAGGCTACAACCTTGCGAATGTCGAGAGGTCGCTGCGTTACGCGGCTGATAAAGGGGTTTACACCTCAATCAATTATCTGATTTTTCCGGGTGTCACGGACCGCGAGGAAGAGATCGAGGCTATGATCGGATTCATCAAGCGTACAGGTCTTCGTCTCATTCAGATGCGCAATTTAAACATCGATCCCGAGAGCTACCTGGAGCTTATTCCAAAGCCTCAGGGTGAAATTTACGGCATGAAGCAGATGCTGGAAATTTTCGCCGATGAGCTTCCTGACGTGCAGATCGGTTCATATACCCATGTCCCTGCCTCACCGGTCAAGTAGGATTCTTGTGGTCCGATACGGCTTCGGAACCCGGAAACCAATACGTAATCCAAGGCGAGTTGCGCATATTTCAAAAGCGCGGCTCGCCTTTTACCGTTCTCATCTCTAGCCATTTGGCAATCTGTCTCAATGTATATCCGCCGAGTAAAGGTGAAAATCTAAGAAGCCGACGCAAAACTGCGCTCTTCAAAGTAACAATATATTGAGAAAGGTACTTGACAAAAGTAAGTATGTTAAAATAATATATTAATGAATAATAACAAATTTAATTTAATAAGGAGAGATTCTAAAGTGGCAACTGTATTGTACGTAACCGCTCACCCTCTCGACAGCAGCAATTCCTACAGCCTGGCTGTCGGCTCGGAGTTTGTTGAGGCTTACCGTTCGGCGAATCCGTCCGATGAAGTTATTCATTTGGACCTGTACAATTTGCATATCCCCCAAATCGACAACGAAGTTTTTTCCGGCTGGGGTAAACTCAGAAGCGGCTCTTCTTTTGATCAACTGAGCGCAGGCGAACAGTCTAAAGTCACTCGTCTTGGTGAAATCGTTGATCAATTCGTTGCTGCGGACAAATACATTTTCGTAAATCCGATGTGGAACTTCTCATTCCCTCCGGTTTTGAAAGCTTACATCGATGCCGTATCCATCGCAGGTAAAACATTCAAGTATTCGGAACAGGGTCCGGTAGGCTTGTTGACAGACAAAAAAGCGCTTCACATCCAAGCGTCAGGCGGCGTATATTCGCAAGGTCCGGCGCAGGATTTCGAACAGGGACATCGGTACCTCAAAGCAATCATGCAATTTTTCGGCGTACCTTCCTTCGAAGGTATCTTCATCGAAGGCGTTGCTGCAACACCTGATCAAGCACCGGCCATTAAAGAAAAAGCAATCCAACAAGCACGCGAATTGGCGAAGAGCTTCTAAAAAGCTTGTACAAGAATCCCCTCACACGAGGGGATTCTTTTCTTAATGATTGCGCCACTCTAGCGTGACATGCTATAATGTTGAAAGTGTGTATTTTAACTCTGGGTCCGCCTGTTGACTCAGGGCAGAAAGAGGTGAACGCGATGAAACAAGGAATTCATCCGACATACCATACAGCTACGGTAACTTGCGCTTGCGGAAACAGCTTCGAATCCGGTTCGATTAAACAGAACCTGCGTGTAGAGGTTTGCTCAGCATGCCACCCGTTCTTTACGGGTAAGCAAAAGTTCCTAGATGCCGGTGGCCGCGTCGACAAATTCAAAAAGAAATACGGTATCTAATTTTAACAAGCCTTTTCTGCCGAAAATTAGCAGAATACAAGAACCTCCCTCAGCCATCCTATGGTTAAAGGGAGGTTTTTTTATGGATCAACTGCTTCAGCGTTTAGCCCGTCCGCTTGCTGCACTCATACTCCTTGTACCCCTTGCGCTTTCAGCATGCGGCGTCACCAGGGACAGCAGCAACAACATGAATGCCAAATCGTACGGCCAGGACGGCTATATGGGGATCTCGAACAGCAACCCCCGTATTCCTAACCGTAACGGATCTTTCCTTAACTACGGCCTTGACGGGGAGTTTGTGGAAAGGAAGCTTAAAGAGGTTGGGGGATTCGAGAAATACAATTTAAAATTTCGGGGGCCGAACCTATACGTGACGTTGACGCCGGCACCGGGTGTGGATGAGGTGCAACTGAGGGAGACGGTGTTTACAGTTCTCAGTTCAAACATGCCGCGCTACACTGTCCATGTGAAGACGGCGCGGTAATTATTGCAGGCTGGAATGTGCTTGCGTATCATCCGCAATGCTTCAGCGGCATAACTTGTCCTTGGCGGTTGCACTTTGAGGCAGAACGCGTTATACTTAGTTCTGCCGTGCTAGACGGGGAGGTAGCGGTGCCCTGTAACTCGCAATCCGCTGTAGCGAGGTTGAATTCCTGTCTGAGGTCATGCCGATGCGGGGCTGGTTTTTATGAACAGTGTTGACGGTTTGGTCCTCCGCAATGGACGCCTGTGAACCCGGTCAGGTCCGGAAGGAAGCAGCCGTAAGCGGGTACGTTCATGTGCCGGAGGAGTGCCGGGCCCGAGCTTGGATTAAAATGGCCGCCCGGGTCGTATGTATCGAAGACAGGTGCGCGGTATACTTTTGATGATAAACGAATCATCGGCTAACCAACAACATCCAAAACAAGACTCTTAGTGGGCTTGCGAGGGTGTTTTTTTATTGTTAAATTTGAGACGAGTGAAATCATAACAGAGCACAAAAAGGGGGATAAACATGTACGAAATCCCACCTGCGCCATTTATATGTCTCACCTTGGAGGCGCTGGGTGAATATACCAATCGGTTACCGCGAACAATGGCTGTTGCAGTTGATGAACAGGGAACTATGATTCATTGCAATTCCCAGTTTTTAAAAGAAACCGGTTATGCTGCCTCTGCGGTTTTTCAGCGAAAACTCAATACGATAATGGACATCGAGTTCTTAAATTTGCAGCCTGACACTAATATTCCCGGCATCTTTAATCAACGGATGACCATACCCGCAACAGTCCATTTGAAAAAGGCCGATGGAACGGCCGCTTTCGTTCATGTGATACAGCTCTTTGCAGAAACCGATCAAGGTGCGCTCTATCTGCTGCTCCTATACGATCAAGAACCGATACAGGAGGGAAACCTGATTACGCGGTTCGGGGAAACGATGCTCGCGGATGATCACATCGGCGTTATTTTGCTACATCCGGAGAATATGAGAATACTCGAGATAAGTCCGCTTGCCTGTCAACTGCTGGGTGTCACCAAATCAGACGTTGTAAATGAACCGCTTTCCGGTTTTTTTGCCAGTGCCCCGAGTGAGTTTGCGCTTATTCGAAATGCGCTGGAAGGAGGGCCGCCTGTGAGAAATCATCCGCTTACGTGGCTCCAGCAAGATAAACTGACTGAACTGCTTATGGATGTCGGCCTCTTTCGTAATCCGCTGGGGCGGATGGAAGGCGCTTATATTCTTTTTAAAGACGTCACGAATCTTCGTTCGCTCGAGGTCCAGCTGCAGCGAAGCGACCGGCTTGCCATGATCGGTCAGGTTGCGGCGGGAGCAGCGCATGAAATTCGCAACCCCCTTACCGCGATTCGCGGTTTTTTACAAATGTTCCGTAAGACGTTAACCGAAAGCGGCATGCACAAAGAAGTTGAATATACGAATATTATGCTGACGGAGCTTGATAGGATAAACGATCTTGTCAGTGAGTTTCTCATGCTAAGCAAGCCAAGGCATGTCGTAAATGAAAGAATTGATATGGAAGCCGTACTGCGCGAAATTATGCCTATGATTTCCAGCGAAGCCCTGCTGCATGGCGTATCGGTGCACTTGGACGCGGAGGGGCAATGGCCGCGCGTGATGGCTGACCGCGAGATGCTGAAGCAGGTGTTTTTGAATATTTGTAAAAATGGAATTGAGGCCATGACGAATGGAGGGACTTTAACGGTAAGTGGCCGTATGGAAGTGGATGCCGGGGCAAAGCGGCTTGTGATTGACATTCAAGATACTGGTCCGGGTATCCCGGTACATATGCTGGACAACATTTTTGACCCCTTCGTAACGACGAAGCAGAACGGGACGGGGCTTGGGCTTTCGGTTTGTCAACGGATTCTTCACGATTTCGGGGGGTTCGTCAGAGCAGCATCAAATGAAAAGGGCGCGCTGTTTACCATTGTGCTGCCTTTCTGAGGCGGGTCTGATAAAAGCGTAAAAAAGACCGCGTAATGCCGTTTTAACTTGCCCGCGCCTTCGTGTATAATAAGATAATCGGGCAGTATGCCCGTAAATAGAGCCGAAAGGAACGGTTCGCGTGACACATATCGCTTTATACCGCGCCTGGCGTCCGCAGACGTTCCGGGACATGGTCGGCCAACAGCATATAATCCAGACGCTGCAAAATGCAATTCGCGAGCAGCGTGTTTCTCATGCCTATTTGTTCAACGGTCCGCGCGGAACAGGTAAGACGACTGCGGCCAAAGTGTTGGCGAAGGCGATCAACTGCGAGCGAGGTCCGGCTCCGGAGCCATGCAACGAATGCAACGCCTGCCGCGGAATAACCGCCGGAACAGTAATGGATGTTGTTGAGATTGATGCGGCATCCAATCGCGGCATCGACGAGATTCGTGACATCCGGGACAAGGTTCGTTATGCCCCTTCCGAAGTCCGCAATAAAGTGTATATCATTGACGAAGTACACATGCTAACCTCAGAAGCGTTTAATGCGTTATTAAAGACACTCGAGGAACCGCCTGGCCACGTCATATTCATATTGGCGACAACAGAACCGCACAAACTGCCGGCAACAATCATTTCACGCTGCCAGCGTTTTGATTTCCGCCAGGTGTCTCTTCCTGAGCAGACCGAGCGGCTGCGTCAAATCTGCGAGCAAGAAGGTATCCAAGCGGAGGATGATGCACTTGCGTATATCGCGCGTCTCTCCGACGGCGGGATGCGGGATGCGATTAGTTTGCTTGAGCAGGTTTCAGCCTACGGAGGCGGACGAATTACGCTCGCGGATGCTGTAGACGTCACCGGCGGGCTTGCTGTAGAACAGTTCGCGCAGTTGGCAGAGGCTGTTCGGAGCCGTGATGCAGGCGCTATCTTGCCGCTCGTGGAAGGGCTTATGCAGGCGGGCAAAAGCGCGGACAAGTGTCTCGAAAATTTAGTATACTATTTTCGGGACCTGCTCGTGATCAAGCTGGCGCCCAATGGCCGCACCTCGACCGAACGTATCGTGGATCAGGAACAGTACCGTTCGGTGGCGGAATCATTCAGCGCGGAGCGTCTGTTTCGCATGATTGACGTATTGAACCAGTACCAAGCGGAAATACGACATGCCTCTTTGCCTCAAACGATTTTCGAAGTCGCTCTTATGAAAATTTGCACATTACCGGAGTCCGGCTCGGGCCTGGCGGCAGCCGAACGGAGTACGGCCGAGACCGGCGCTGCATCGTCTTCAAGCGGTGCTTCTCCGGCGGAAGTGGCGAGGCTGCAGCAGCGTGTAGAATCGCTTGAGCGGAAGCTGGAGCAGATGCTTCGTTCTGGCGTTCAGCCTTCCAGCGGGGAAACGGCCGCTGCCGCCTCCGAAGGAGCAGCGTCGCGGAGCAGCCGAAGCGCAGGCTTTGGCAACCGCAGCGCCGCTGCTTCCTCTGCAGGGGGAATCGCCCGGGCTTCCGTGAAGCTGGAGCCGTTCCTTGCAGCCGCAGAGAGTCAAGCAACCGGGCAGGTGCGAATGAAATGGAGCGAAATTTTGCAGCGTGTCAAGGAAGCGCGTATTACCGTTCATGCCTGGCTCGTTGACGGCGAGCCGGTATCGGCGGTTGACAATACTGTT
>NZ_CP080545.1:0-95000 GCF_019550795.1 Paenibacillus sp. sptzw28 | reverse complement strand
TACGTGGACGTAGACCCGAAACCGTGTGATCTACCCCTGTCCAGGGTGAAGGTGCGGTAACACGCACTGGAGGCCCGAACCCACGAATGTTGAAAAATTCGGGGATGAGGTGGGGGTAGCGGAGAAATTCCAATCGAACTCGGAGATAGCTGGTTCTCCCCGAAATAGCTTTAGGGCTAGCCTCGGAGTAAAGAGTCATGGAGGTAGAGCACTGATTGGGTGCGGGGCCCGCCAAGGGTTACCAAGTCCAGTCAAACTCCGAATGCCATGTACTTATATCCGGGAGTCAGACGGTGAGTGCTAAGATCCATCGTCAAGAGGAAACAGCCCAGACCATCAGCTAAGGTCCCCAAGTGTGTGTTAAGTGGGAAAGGATGTGGAGTTGCCCAGACAACCAGGATGTTGGCTTAGAAGCAGCCACCATTTAAAGAGTGCGTAATAGCTCACTGGTCGAGTGACTCTGCGCCGAAAATGTAACGGGGCTAAACACGCCACCGAAGCTATGGCTAGATACGAAAGTGTCTTGGGGTAGGGGAGCGTTGTATGCAGGTTGAAGTCAGACCGTAAGGACTGGTGGACGACATACAAGTGAGAATGCCGGTATGAGTAACGAAAAGACAAGTGAGAATCTTGTCCGCCGAAAGCCTAAGGGTTCCTGAGGAAGGCTCGTCCGCTCAGGGTAAGTCGGGACCTAAGGCGAGGCCGAAAGGCGTAGTCGAAGGACAACAGGTTGATATTCCTGTACCACCGTAAGCCGTTATGAGCAATGGGGTGACGCAGAAGGGTAGTGACGCGGCCTGATGGAATAGGCCGTCCAAGCAGTGAGGCTGGTTGATAGGTAAATCCGTTAACCGATAAAGCTGGGCTGTGATGGGGAGGGAAAATTACAGTACCGAAGGTCATGTGCTCCCGCTGCCGAGAAAAGCCTCTAGCCAGGTGATGGTGCCCGTACCGCAAACCGACACAGGTAGGCGAGCAGAGCATGCTAAGGCGCGCGGAAGAACTCTCGTTAAGGAACTCGGCAAAATGACCCCGTAACTTCGGGAGAAGGGGTGCCTCGGTAGGGTGAATAGCCCGAGGGGGCCGCAGTGAAAAGGCCCAAGCGACTGTTTAGCAAAAACACAGGTCTGTGCGAAGCCGTAAGGCGAAGTATACGGGCTGACGCCTGCCCGGTGCTGGAAGGTTAAGGGGAGTGGTAAGGGCAACCGAAGCTATGAACCGAAGCCCCAGTAAACGGCGGCCGTAACTATAACGGTCCTAAGGTAGCGAAATTCCTTGTCAGGTAAATTCTGACCCGCACGAATGGCGTAACGACTTGGGCGCTGTCTCAACGAGAGATCCGGTGAAATTTTAATACCTGTGAAGATGCAGGTTACCCGCGACAAGACGGAAAGACCCCATGGAGCTTTACTGCAGCTTGATATTGGACTTTGGTACGATCTGTACAGGATAGGTGGGAGCCTTGGAAGCCGGAGCGCCAGCTTCGGTGGAGGCATCGTTGGGATACCACCCTGATCGTATCGGAGTTCTAACCTGGTACCGTCATCCGGTACAGGGACCGTGTCAGGTGGGCAGTTTGACTGGGGCGGTCGCCTCCTAAAATGTAACGGAGGCGCCCAAAGGTTCCCTCAGAATGGTTGGAAATCATTCGTAGCGTGCAAAGGCATAAGGGAGCTTGACTGCGAGACCTACAAGTCGAGCAGGGACGAAAGTCGGGCTTAGTGATCCGGTGGTACCGCATGGAAGGGCCATCGCTCAACGGATAAAAGCTACCCTGGGGATAACAGGCTTATCTCCCCCAAGAGTCCACATCGACGGGGAGGTTTGGCACCTCGATGTCGGCTCATCGCATCCTGGGGCTGAAGTAGGTCCCAAGGGTTGGGCTGTTCGCCCATTAAAGCGGTACGCGAGCTGGGTTCAGAACGTCGTGAGACAGTTCGGTCCCTATCTGTCGCGGGCGTAGGAAATTTGAGAGGAGCTGTCCTTAGTACGAGAGGACCGGGATGGACGTACCGCTGGTGTACCAGTTGTTCCGCCAGGAGCACCGCTGGGTAGCCAAGTACGGACGGGATAAGCGCTGAAAGCATCTAAGCGTGAAGCCCCCCTCAAGATGAGATTTCCCAATTCGTAAGACCCCTGGTAGACGACCAGGTTGATAGGTTCGAGGTGGAAGCGCAGCAATGCGTGCAGCTGACGAATACTAATCGGTCGAGGGCTTATCCTACGAACGTTCACCTGAACGTTCACTTCGCACGCTGCTCTTAGGTTAACGTAAGACTAAAGGGGTTTCACAACTGTTCGTATCCAGTTTTCAGGGTGTAATTACCTTGAATCAGCCGACAAGTGCGGCTCATTCACATGTAATGCACATGACGTTTGGCGACGTCAATCACCTGACTTTGCCGGCTGCTGCCCCAGTCGATTGCAAAGGACATGCTTATAGGGGCAATTTGTGTGGCGGCATAGCTCAGCTGGCTAGAGCGTACGGTTCATACCCGTGAGGTCGGGGGTTCGATCCCCTCTGCCGCTACCACTACATATGGAGGCTTAGCTCAGCTGGGAGAGCATCTGCCTTACAAGCAGAGGGTCGGCGGTTCGATCCCGTCAGCCTCCACCATATGTGTTTTATCGCGGAGCCGTGGTGTAGAGGCCCAACATGCCTGCCTGTCACGCAGGAGACCGCGGGTTCGAATCCCGTCGGCTCCGCCATTTTATTTGGCTCGGTAGCTCAGTCGGTAGAGCAGAGGACTGAAAATCCTCGTGTCGGCGGTTCGATTCCGTCCCGAGCCACCATTTATTTGAACGTTAGGCGATCACGCCTTCGTGTATGTTTCCGGAGGGCTAGCGAAGTGGCCAAACGCAGCAGACTGTAAATCTGTTCTCTGACGAGTTCGGTGGTTCGAATCCATCGCCCTCCACCATTTTCTCTAATAGCAAGAGCCATTAGCTCAGTTGGTAGAGCACCTGACTTTTAATCAGGGTGTCGAAGGTTCGAGTCCTTCATGGCTCACCATTAATATTATGATCCTCTTAAATATAAGATAAACGTAACCTGCAGACCAAGCGTCTGCAGGTTTTTTGGTTGGTTTGAGCATTTTTCTGGTGCCGGCACTTCGAGGCAATGTTGGAAACGAACGATGTTTTCCGGTTTTCGGGCGGATTCAAGAGTTTCGCGAGTAATCCATCAGCGACGGGGCACACTTATCACATTGGGCATGTCGTCGTAAAGGAGGTCTCCAAAATGGAATTTCTAACTGCAGCTGCTTTTAGTTTTTGTATCGTTGCCCTTCTCGTTCCTTTATTGAGAAAAGTTGCGCTGAAAGTGGGCTTCGTTGATCAACCATCTGCTCGGAAAATTCACAGGTCACCAATCCCTCTTATGGGGGGAACCGCACTGTATGCAGCCATTATAGGAGCTTTATTTGCCTTTCAAGGCGTTACTCCGCTCAGCAAAACAATTTGCATCGGGGGGCTTATTCTTATCGTCATCGGGCTGGCGGACGATGCAGCGAAAGCGAAAGGAAAGGATTTCCCAGTCTGGCCCCGGTTCTGGATTTATTTAGCTGCATCAGCGGTACCGCTTTGTTTCGGAATACATATTTCAGGATTGTCCGGTCCAAAAGGGTTCATAATGCTGCCCGGCTGGTTAGCCGTCATCATTTCAGTTGTGTGGGTCTTCGCCCTTATCAATATGATTAATTTCATCGATGGTGTCGATGGTCTCGCTTCCGGTGTAGCAACCTTCTCGTCGCTTACTTTATTTGTTGCCGCCCTTATTAAAGGGCAAACGGATACAGCGCTGCTTGCTGTGGTCTTGGTTGGCGCATGCGCCGCCTTTCTAATATATAACTTTCACCCTGCCAGGATTTTTATGGGGGATGCCGGGGCCACTTTTCTTGGATTCACGCTCGCGGTAATTGCAGTAGACGGAGCTTTCAAAAGCGCTACTCTTGTAACGGTGGCTGTCCCGCTGCTCGCTCTTGGTGTCCCGATACTGGACACGGTTATCGTTATGCTTCGTCGGTTATTATCCGGAAAAGGACTTCATCAAGCCGACAAGCTGCATACGCATCATGCTCTTATGCGCTGGGGATTAACGCAAATTCAAACGGTATCTTTTATATACTTGATCGCTGCGCTGTTCTCGCTGCTCTCGATTGTTCTGCTGCTGGCGCTAAGCTGAAATCCCGGAGAATGTATGGTACAATGGCCCAAGATGAAACGCAGAAGTGACTCGCGAATCGAAGAGTGGAATCAAGCGAAATTCGGTTCTTCGCATAAGTAATGCTGCTGCTAGTTTCGAATAAACAAGCGCGGTTTGCGCTTGAACGGATAGGGGCCGGCCGATGAGCGAAGGAAAATGGATGGAGCAATTACAAGCAATACTGGGTTGCCCGATCCGTCAATTTCAGCTTCCGCTGCAGCAATGGAAGTCGCATGCAGATGAAAGCCGAAACGCCACGAAATCATCCCATAAAACGAATGCAAGCCTACCGGGAGATTACCTTATGAGTTCCGACGGCAGCCTTTGGTATGCCGCCGGTGTAACTTCTGATACTGTTGAAGTGCTTGAGGTGCAGCGCAGTGACCTCTCCGAGATGGAATCGAAGCTGATCGGATTGACGATAGCCCAAATACGAGCATCAAGCGACAAGAACTATGAGGGCTTTACCGAGACAGAGCGTTACGCGAGAGAACTTGGCGCTTGGATTGTCGATCAGCTTGAGTCCAGCGAGCCGCTTCCTACTATACCGGACCGTCTTATGGCGAGAGGCCGGTTGTTTTCCAGTATGATCCCTTTTTTACTCGTTTCCGAACAGGGGGAAGCCGGAAGGACAAGCTATGGCGATTTAGAGAAGCTGCTCCGTACCTTTTTGGCTGAAGACGTAATGCTTATACCGCTCAAGGAACAGGAATGGCTTGTCCTCGGGCCGGTGTCGCTTATTCGCGATGCTCAATCCGAAGATAGAGAAGACGAAATGGAAGAGTCGATCGAGGAGAGTCTTGCACAGATTGCGATAGGGCTTCATGAAATGTTGGCGAGCGAGTGGATCGGGGAATGTCATTTGGCTGTGTCGCAGCCGATGTCTCCTGTCAATTCAATTGTCGCAACAACCGCCTTGCTGCGGGAAACGGTACACCTCGGCCGCGCGTTTCATGTCGGAACAAATATACATCTGCCATGGCTTCTTCACTTGGAGCGGCTGTTAAATACAATACCGGAAGCCCAGCGGGCAAAATTTGTCGAGCAAGCGTTGAAGCGAACGGATGTCTTTCTTGAACCGGAAATTTTGACGACGCTTGAGACATTTTTCGCGCTCGACTGCAATGTCAGCGAGACGGCAAAGAAGCTTTATATCCACCGTAATACGCTGCTCTACCGTCTGGATAAGCTGAAGCAGGAAACGGAGCTTGATGTTCGTTTGTTCCGCGACGCAGTTTTGGTAAAAATTATATTGCTATTGTATAAAGTGACGAAAAGAAAGTAGTTTTTTTGTAAAGTATGTGCATAGTCAGGGAGAACCTGCTGATATAAGATGAATGTAGTGAAGAACTAATATCCGTTTAGGGGGAAATACACATGGCAGGTGTACGCTTAGAGCACGTTTACAAAAAATACGCTGGTACAGATCTGGCTTCGGTTAAAGACTTTAACCTTGACATTAAAGACAAAGAATTTCTCGTTCTTGTCGGCCCGTCCGGTTGTGGTAAATCGACGACTCTGCGGATGATCGCAGGTTTGGAAGAGATTTCCGAAGGTAAATTGTTTATCGGCGAGCGTCTTGTAAATGACGTCGCTCCGAAAGACCGCGACATTGCAATGGTATTCCAATCGTACGCTTTGTACCCGCATATGAACGTATATCAAAACATGGCATTCGGTCTCAAACTTCGCAAATTCAAAAAGGCGGAAATCGACAAACGTGTTCGTGAAGCCGCTAAAATTCTTGATATTGAGCATCTGCTTGAGCGTAAACCGAAAGCACTCTCCGGCGGTCAACGCCAGCGTGTCGCACTCGGCCGCGCAATCGTTCGTGAACCTCAAGTCTTCTTGATGGACGAACCCCTTTCCAACTTGGATGCTAAACTTCGCGGTCAAATGCGCGCGGAAATCAGCAAGCTGGTTAAACGCCTTGAAACTACTTGCATCTATGTAACGCATGACCAAATCGAAGCCATGACGATGGGTGACCGGATCGTAGTTATGAAAGACGGCATCATCCAACAAGCGGATTCGCCTGAAGGTCTTTATAACAACCCTGTAAACCTGTTTGTTGCAGGCTTTATGGGCGCTCCTGCGATGAACTTCATTACAGGCATGCTCTCCGACCAAGGTGGAGCCGTTCGTTTCAAAACGACAGGCATCGACGTTGCGGTACCGGAAGGTAAAGCAAAACAACTACGCGATAAAGGCTATATTGGAAAAGAGATCATTCTCGGCATTCGTCCGGAAGATCTGCATGAAGAGCCGGTATTCCTGGAAGCATCGCCTAACACGATTGTAAACGCGCACGTTGACGTCTCGGAAAACCTTGGCCATGAAATGTACCTGTACTTGAATGGCATTGGTAAAGAAACAGTTATCGCTCGTGTTGACGGCCGTTCCGGCCTGAAAGAGGGCATGAACGTGAAGCTTGCTCTTGATATGAACAAAGTTCATATTTTTGACAAAGAGAGCGAACTGAACATTTTTGAAGTATAATAAGAGGCTTATAGCCTTTCGAGCAACCGCCCGATACCGGGCGGTTGCTTTTATTATGGATGACCGGGCAGTACAAAGCGGCCATCTGTCGATGAACGCCTTTCCAGTGCGAATGTGGCAGCAGAAAATCGAATAATCGCGAAAGCGTCGATAATGAGCGGGAGACGTTGATTTCGGCGCTTATTTCCTATACGATGAGTACATTGGAATTCAGATAAGATTATGTATATGTAATTGTCCGCCAGTGAAGGAGGCCAAGCAATGGCTAAGAAAGTAAAGGTATCCGAGCTTGTCCAGCAATTTCAGCTTGAAATTGTGAGTGGAGAAGACGGGCTGCGCCGCAGTATTACGGTCGATGATTTGTCGCGGCCGGGATTGGAAATGGCGGGATATTTTCATTATTATCCGAAGGAACGGGTACAAATATTGGGGAAAACAGAGCTGGCGTTCATGGATACGCTTAGCAATGATGAACGGGTGGACCGGATGGAGCGGCTTTGTGACGACGAGACGCCTTGCTTCATTATTACCCGTGGTCTGGAAGCACCGATTGAACTCATTAATCAATCAAATTTGAAACAAATTCCGGTGCTGCGGAGCAATGTAGCCACAACAATCATGATCAGCCGCATCACGAATTTTCTCGAGCGCAAGCTTGCGCCTTCCGCTACGATTCATGGCGTTCTCGTGGACGTATACGGCGTGGGGATGCTTATCACCGGCGGCAGCGGCATAGGGAAAAGTGAAACCGCGCTTGAGCTTGTCAAGCGCAGTCATAGGCTCGTCGCGGACGATGCGGTGGAAATTCGCCAAACGTCGGACGGACAGCTGCACGGCAGCGCTCCTGAGCTGATCCGCTATCTGCTTGAAATTCGGGGGCTAGGCATCATAAATGTAATGACTTTGTTCGGAGCCGGAGCGATTCGTACGATGAAACGGATCGAGGTCGTCATCAAACTTGAGAACTGGCAGGCGGATAAACAGTATGACCGGCTCGGTCTGGATGAAGAAACGACGCGTATTATCGATACGGATGTGCCGCTAGTTACGGTGCCCGTTCGGCCGGGCCGAAACTTGGCTGTCATCATTGAAGTAGCAGCTATGAACTTCAGGCTTAAACGAATGGGATATAACGCGGCGCTGCAGTTCACTAACAAGCTTACGGAAACGATTGCCGACGATATGGACGATTTCGACTGATAAAGGAGCCATCGACGCATGTTTGGATTAAGACTAGATCCCATCGCAATATCTCTTGGACCAATTAATGTCCATTGGTACGGCATCATTCTCGGCACCGCGGCATTGATCGGTTTGCTGCTTGCCGTTCGCGAGGGTAAACGGTATGGATTACCGCCGGACTTTTTTATGGACATGCTGTTGTTCGGAGTACCCTCCGCGATTATCGGAGCCAGGATCTATTTTGTGGCGTTCAAGTGGGATGAATATAAGGATAATTTACTGGACGTCTTCAAAATATGGAATGGCGGTATTGCGATCTACGGCGCGTTGATCGGCGCTTTCATATGCGGATATATCTATTTCCGCGTTAAGGGTTACAGCTTCTGGCGAATCGCAGATATATGTGCGCCGGGGCTTATCGCAGGACAAATGATCGGTCGTTGGGGTAATTTTGTCAATCAAGAAGCATACGGCGGCCCTACGGACGAGAGCTTCCTCACGAATACGCTTCATCTACCCGGTTGGATCGTTAATCAGATGAACGTTAACGGCACATTCCATCATCCGACCTTTCTATATGAGTCGTTGTGGAATTTGGCAGGCCTCGTGCTGCTTCTTGTGCTGCGCCGGCGTCCTTTCCTGCGTGCGGGTGAGCTGCTGATGTCGTATTTCATATGGTACTCTGTCGGCCGCTTCTTCGTAGAGGGTTTGCGCACCGACAGTTTGGCGTTCAACGGACCTTCGTGGCTTGCATCGCTCATGGATAGTTTGTGGTCGCCAATGACGGTTCTGTTCCAACAGGGGTATCTTGATCCTGCATACGGCAATATTCGGATCTCTCAACTGCTGGCCGTTATACTCGTTATTGCGGCTATTGCAATAATCATCATTCGCCGCAGAACCGGTGCGGCCAAGGAGCATTATCTTGACCCGATTATTAACCTGAAGACAGGCCTTCCCGCCGGGGAATCGCTCCCGTCCGGGAAAGAAGGGCCGGAAGCGTCTGAGCATTCGGCACCGATCGCCAGCGGCCGACATGAACATGACACAGATAAGTCAACCCCGGATGCGGGAACGGGTGTAAAGGAGTAAAGAGGGAACGATGACAACGGGAGTACGGACGCTGCTGTTTGATCTGGACGGCACTATTCTGGATACGAATGAACTGATTATTCAATCATTCATGCATGCGCTGCAGCATATTGTGCCGCCTCATTTCGGCCGGGAGCATATTATTCCGAGCATGGGGCAGCCGCTATCTGATCAACTGCGGCTGTTCTCCGGTATGGAGGATGTTTCGCAGCTGATCGCCGCATATCGTGAAGTGAATCTGAGACTCCATGATGATTACGTCAAGCCATTCCCCGGTGTGAGGGAAGTACTCGAGAGGCTCCATGGCGCGGGTATACAGCTGGGCGTAGTTACGACCAAAATGAGACTAACCACGGAGCGGGGGCTGCGCTATACCGGGCTTTTCGATTACATTCAGCCGCAGGCAATTGTCACGATGGATGATGTGGATCATCCAAAGCCTCATCCGCAGCCGGTACTCATGGCCGTGGAGGCGCTTGGCGCCGACCCCGCCAACACCATGATGATTGGCGACAGCGTCGTCGATATCGAGGCGGCCGATGCCGCCGGCGTTATCCCGGTAGGAGTGGCCTGGTCGCTTAAGGGCGAGCAGAAGCTTCGTGAAAGCGGAGCGCGGCATATCATTCACGACATGCGCGAGTTGTATGCGTTTGTCGGATTGGAGCTGGATCCGCCTGAGAAACGTTGAACGCTATCCGGTCGAAGGGCCGAACGCCCTTTGGCAGATGTACCGAACGGTCAGTCGTCTGAAAGCGGTGCGTAATTTTATTTTTATCCAAGCAGCCCGTTATTGCCCGTCATTACCGGTTAAAAACTGGATTTATCGCAATATCCTCGGAATGACGGTCGGGCGCGAATCCGCGTTCGCTCTTATGGTCATGGTCGATGTGTTTTTCCCTGAGCGGATTCATGTCGGGAATAACACGATCATAGGTTACAATACGACAATTCTTACGCACGAATATCTCATTAGGGAATATCGACTCGGCCATGTCATTATCGGCGACAGCGTGATGATCGGTGCGAACACCACGATACTGCCAGGGGTAACGATCGGAGACGGCGCGGTTGTGGCGGCCGGTTCCCTCGTACATAAGGATGTGGCGCCGGGAGCATTTGTGGGAGGCAATCCGATTAAGGAAATTAAGAGGCAACCATAGCATTCAATCTGCAGAGGGGATAAACGAGCATGAATCGCAAAATAGCAGGACTATCTCTAATATTGGTTCTGGGTATTATCGTTACCTGTTGTTATGTTGTTCAAGGCAGAATGCTTTCCCGAAGCAGCGTGCCGCTAAATCATTCAAGCGTTCCGCTTCGGAAAGCCGGGCTTGCATCCTCTATCCTGGGCGGAAGAAACACCGATTACCCGGCTGCGAATCCGAACGGAATCTATTATAAGAATCAAGTGATTGTATTAATGTACCACGAAGTAGTCCGGTTTCCGAAGGACAAGGACAACGGTGCGCTGCCTCTAAGCAGTATGGAAGAGCAAATAAAGCTGATGAAGGCGAATAATTTTCATTGGATTACTATGGAGCAGTATGCGAGGTTTATTCTTCATGGTGAAAAGATACCCGATAACGCCGTTCTGATGACGTTTGACGACGGCTATGAAAGCTTTTATACCGACACTTATCCGCTGCTCAAGAAATATCATATACCCGCCACCAGCTTCCTTATTGTCAATACAGTGAGCAACCCGCACCATGCCGGGATTCCGAAGGTCACATGGGCCCAGGTGCAGCAGATGCATAAGAATGGAATTGATTTCTATAATCACACATTTGATTCTCACTATTATGCTTCATTCAATAGCTCCGGTTCGGTGCAAAGAGCGGTGCTGGCGGATCCGGTTTATTTGAAGGATAAAAAGCGCCGAGAATCTCCAAAGGAGTATGAGCAGCGCGTCACAAAAGATTTAACCTTGGCCGACGATATTTTGCAGCAGAAGTTAGGCAATACGTATAAAATATTGGCGTTCCCATACGGTGCGTATTCGAAGCCTTTAATGAATATTGTGCGCAAGCTTGGAATTGACGTTACATTCACCGTAAAAAGCGGTATAAACGGCCCGGGAGAAACGAACGGTTTCCGCGTGAATGCAGGAGGAATGGAAGATAATCCGCAGGCTTTAATCGCGATGATGGAAAAGGGCCAAGCCGGTGTTGAATCTAAAACTGCAGGGGACGGTGCTTCCCGCAGCTTCTACTTTCAAATGCTTGTCCTGGTAACGGCACTGATGGCTGTGCTTACTCTTCGTTTGCTGGCCGGAAACGCGGAAGAGAAGTACGGATGGCGGTATTTCTTCTGGAAGAGGAGCGGTTAAACCGGCTTTTCGATCTGAAGCATCTGTTACGGCGGCGGAGGAAGATGACCGGCGGAGAGCGGTCAGTGGTTTATTTCGAGAGGGGCGGCACCTGCTTAGCAGAGTCGTCCTTTGCGTATATCAGAACGGTCTCCAACGAAAGTACATCTTCTTGACGCAGGGAATACGTCATGGTATTATTACGTCTAAACACTTTATTTTGGCAGTATGGTAACATGGTAGCACGTTAATAAACTAAAGTGCATGTAGGTGAAAAATACAATGTCAAAACCGAAGGTTTTCGAGAAACCGATTGGGGTCAAAGATTATTTACCGCACGCCGTTACGAAGCTTCGTCAAATTGAAAATCAAGTGCTGTCCTGTATGAAATCGTGGGGCTACGAGCAAATTATGACGCCGACGATGGAATATTACGATACGGTTGGTGTGGCAAGCTCCACCTCAGATCAAAAGCTGTTTAAGCTGCTGAACAACCGCGGGACGACGCTGGTGCTGCGCTCGGATATGACGGCGCCAATCGCTCGGGTGGTCTCTTCGTTATTGAAGGAATCGCAGTTTCCGCTCAGGCTGTCCTATCATTCGAATGTGTTCCGGGCGATTGAAGAGGAAGCCGGCCGGGAGGCGGAGTTTTTCCAGACGGGCGTGGAGCTGGTCGGCGATGCTTCGCCCGAAGCGGACGCGGAGGTTGTGGCGCTTGCGATCGCGTCGCTTAAGGCGGCCGGTGTAGACCGGTTCAAGATCGCGATCGGCCACGTGGGCTTCTTAAACGGCCTGTTTGAGGAAACGCTTCAAGGCCATGCGGAGGCACAGGAGGAACTGAAGGCGTATTTGCTCGGCCGCGACTATGTCGGTTACCGGGAGCGTCTGGGCGCTCTTTCGCTGGCGGCGCCGGTGCAGCGCGAACTAGAAGGCATTCTCCGGCTCCGCGGCGGGCAGGAAATATGCGAACAGGCGCTGCAGCTGAGCGCGGATGCTACGGCGCAGTCTTCGATCCGCCACTTGTGCGACATGTGGGACGTGCTTGCGGCTTACGGCGTGAGCGAGCATGTACTCATCGATTTAACCATGATCGGAGACTTTAAATATTATACAGGCATGACATTCGAAGGCTACGCGGCTGATCTTGGGTTCCCGGTTGCGAGCGGAGGCCGGTATGACAATCTGCTTAAGCAGTTCGGCCGTCCTGCGCCGGCGACCGGCTTCGCGCTTAAGACGACGCGGATTCTAGAGCTGATCGATGACGGAGCATCGGGCGATACCGAGGTACGGGTCCTTATCGGATACGACGCGGACGGCAGGGCGTCGGCGCTTATCAAGGCGCAGCGGCTGCGGGAAGCGGGTGCCGGTGTGGTCGTAACGGAGAAGATGGACGAGACGTCCCGTATAACGGCTCTTAAGGCGGCAGACGGTGCTGCCGGAGGCAGGGAATTTGTATATAAAGGCGTCACCTTCACGGGATTGCTGACGTTCTTTGGACAGGAAGGAGCGGCACAATGAGCTTGCATGAAGGATTGCCGGGCGGGGAAAATTCCGGCGCAGATTCGTTAGGGCGCGAGCTGCTTAAGGTAGCTATGCCCAAAGGCCGTATTTACAAGCAGGCATCCAAGCTGTTCAGGGAAGCGGGGCTTCCGATTCCGAGCGATTTCGACGATACGCGCAAGCTGATTATCGAACTGCCGGAAGCGGGGATGTCGTTTATTATGGCAAAGCCGGTCGACGTCCCCACTTATGTGGAATATGGCGTTGCGGATATCGGTGTTGTCGGTAAGGACGTTCTGATGGAGGAAAACAAGGACGTCTACGAGCTGCTGGACCTGGGCATTGCGAAATGCCGAATGTCGGTGATCGGGCTGCCTGATTGGAGACCGGCCATTCATCCGCGGGTGGCGACGAAATATCCTAATGTCGCATCGCAATATTTCCGCGAGCAGGGACAGCAGGTTGAAGTGATCAAGTTGAACGGTTCGATCGAACTCGCGCCTCTAATCGGGCTGGCGGATCGGATTGTCGATATGGTCGAAACCGGCCAGACGCTTCGCGAGAACGGACTTGTTGAGATGGAGACGATCTTCGGCATCACGAGCCGTTTGATCGCCAACCGTGTCAGCTACCGGATGAAGAACGAACCGATACAAAGCTTATGCGATAAGCTGCAGCGCGTTATAGGGGCGAAAGCGGGCGTGTAGCGGTGAACCAGCGAGCGTGGAGCGGCCGGACCAGAGCGGCATCTAGCGGAGGCTGCCAGCGGGTAGAGAGGTCGACCAGCGGGCGTGCAGTGGCCGGGAGTGCGGAATGTAGCGGTGAGCTGCCAGCGGGCAGAGGTGAACCAGTGGGAATGCAGCGGCCGGGCCGAGGCGCTGTCTGCGTAACACCGCTGTGAGCGGGACATAGAAGGCCGCTGTAGAGGTTGTTGCAGCGGCGATAGAAGGGAGCGATGCGGCATGCGGATGCTGCGTGCGGAGCAGTTTGGTTTGACGCGAGAGGTGGAATACGGGACACCTGAGCAGAATGAGTCGGTCCGGGAGATCGTCGCGGCGGTCCGGGCCGAGGGAGATGCGGCGGTGCTGCGGTATACGGAGCGGCACGACGGTGTGAAGCTGGAGTCAGCGGAGCTGCGCGTGACGGAAGAGGAAATACAGGCGGCGTACGGAAAAGTGGACGACGCGTTCCTCACGGCCATTCGCGAAGCGGCCGCTAATATAAGGGCGTTCCACGAGAAGCAGGTGCGGCAATCGTGGGTGGATGTTCAGCCGGACGGGACGATGCTGGGACAAATATTGCGCCCGCTCAGGCGCGTCGGCGTATATGTGCCGGGCGGCAAAGCGGCATACCCGTCCTCGGTGCTCATGAACGTTATACCGGCACAGGTGGCCGGCGTACCGGAAATCGTCATGATGACCCCTCCGGCCACCGGCGGCAAAGCAGGCATTGATCCTTACATTCTCGTTGCGGCCGCTGAAGCCGGCGTGAAGGAAATGTACCGTGTCGGCGGTGCGCAGGCGATTGCGGCCCTCGCATACGGCACGGCGGTGATTCCGCCGGTAGACAAAATATGCGGTCCCGGTAATATCTACGTTGCGCTTGCGAAGCGTGCGGTCTACGGAGCCGTTGACATCGACAGCATCGCAGGACCAAGCGAAATCGTCGTGCTGGCGGATGAAACGGCCGACCCGGCTTATGTGGCGGCCGACCTGTTGTCGCAGGCCGAGCATGACGAGATGGCATCGGCGATTCTTGTGACGACATCAAGCGAGCTGGCCAAGGCCGTCTCCGCCGAAGTTGAACGGCAGCTAGCAACGCTGCCTCGCGAAGCGATTGCCCGCAAGTCAATTGACGAATACGGAGCGGTGCTGCTGGCGGATACGATGGGAGAAGCAATTGCGGCGGTTAACCGGGTGGCGCCCGAGCATTTGGAAATCATGGTGGCTGAGCCGATGGCGCTTCTTGGCCGCATTGAGAACGCAGGCGCGATTTTTCTCGGGCCGTACAGTTCCGAACCCGTCGGCGATTACTTTGCAGGACCGAACCATATTCTGCCGACGAACGGCACGGCGCGGTTCTCCTCGCCGGTAAATGTGGATGATTTTATGAAGAAATCAAGCCTTATCTACTATAGCAAAGAAGCTCTTGTCGCGAGTGGCGACAAGATCATGACGCTCGCCCGGCACGAAGGGCTTGAAGGGCATGCGAGGGCGATTGAAATCCGCCTGGAGCGGGAGCGGGAACGCGGCTTGTGAAAATATATCTCTATACATGGAAAGAAGGTCTTCTCAATGGCGGATAACGTCATCCGCGCAGCCGAAGTGGTGCGCAAAACGAACGAAACGGATATCAAGCTTTCGTTCGCCGTTGACGGCAGTGGACAGGCAAAGTTCGATACAGATGTGCCCTTCCTCAATCATATGCTTGATTTGTTTACGAAGCACGGACACTTCGATCTGACGGTTGAGGCGCGCGGCGACGTCGATATCGACGACCATCATACGGTGGAAGACATCGGAATATGTCTCGGGCAAACCATTCGGGAGGCTCTTGGCGACAAACGCGGGATTAAGCGTTATGCCTCGGTGTTCGTTCCGATGGATGAAGCGCTGGCCCAGGTTGTGATCGATTTGAGCAACCGTCCTCATTTTGAGTATCGGGCTCAGTACCCGTCTCAGCAGGTCGGGAGCTTCCAGGTCGAGCTGGTTCAAGAATTTCTATGGAAGCTGGCGCTTGAATCTCGTATGACGCTTCATGTGATCGTTCATTATGGGGTAAACACGCACCATATGATCGAGGCGGTGTTTAAAGCGCTCGGCCGGGCGCTGGACGAAGCGGCAGGCATCGACCCGCGCGTACAAGGAGTGCCTTCGACGAAAGGAGTGCTGTAAGATGATTGCCATCATCGACTACGGGATGGGCAACCTTCACAGCGTAAGCAAGGCAGTGGAGCGGCTTGGCTACGAAGCGCTCGTAACTGCGGATGCGAAAGAAATCATGGAAGCGGACGGGGCGATTCTGCCTGGAGTCGGGGCTTTCGGCGACGCGATGCAAAATCTGCGCAATACCGGTCTTGAAGAGGTCACGAAGTTTTATGCCGCGTCCGGCAAGCCGCTGCTCGGCATATGTCTTGGCATGCAGCTGTTGTTCGCGGAAAGCGAAGAGTACGGCAGGCATGAGGGACTGGGACTGCTGCCGGGAACGGTGGTTCGTTTCCAAGGAGACTATAAGGTGCCGCACATGGGCTGGAATAAACTGTCCTTTCGTCAAGCGAGCCCTTTGTTCGAGGGACTGGAGGAAGGTCATGTTTACTTTGTTCACTCCTTCCACGCTATTCCCGGACATGCGGAGGATTTGCTTGCTACGACGGACTATCATCAGCAGGTGACCGCAATTGTGGGCCGCGGAAATGTGTTCGGTATGCAGTTCCACCCCGAGAAAAGCGGCGATCTCGGTATGCGGCTGCTTGGTAATTTTCTTGAGCTGACCGCATCGCGGCAAGCCGCTCGTTAAGAGTCAAACAGAAGGAGGCGGCATTCATGCTGGCCAAACGGATTATCCCCTGTCTCGACGTGAAGGACGGCCGAGTCGTGAAGGGAGTAAACTTCGTCAATTTGCGCGATGCGGGCGATCCTGTCGAGCTTGCCGCTACTTATGATAAGGAAGGCGCCGACGAGCTTGTGTTTCTTGATATTTCCGCGTCCCATGAAGGGCGGGCCACGATGGTGGATGTGGTTAAGCGGACGGCAGGCGAAATTACGATTCCCTTTACGGTCGGGGGCGGAATCGCCCATGTGGATGACATGAAGCGGCTGCTTCGCGCAGGCGCGGACAAGATTGGCATCAATACCGCAGCCGTGACCAATCCTTCCCTTGTTAAGGACGGCGCCCGCAAATTCGGTTCCCAGTGCATCGTAGTGGCGATCGACGCCAAGTTTAATCCGCAGTGGGGAGAATGGGAAGTGTTCACGCACGGCGGGCGGAAAGCCACCGGCATGAAGGCGCTGGCGTGGGCGAAGGAAGTGGAGCAGCTGGGTGCGGGCGAGATATTGCTGACTAGCATGGACGCCGACGGGACGAAGGACGGCTTCGATCTGAAGCTTACGCGTGCCGTCTCGGATATGCTCGGCATCCCTGTCATAGCCTCGGGAGGCGCCGGAAGAGTAGGTCATTTCTATGATGTATTCGAGCAGGGACGCGCGGATGCGGGACTTGCGGCGACCATTTTCCACTATAAGGAAATGACGATTCGCGATGTAAAAGACGATTTGCAGCACAGAGGAGTGGAAGTTCGATGAGTAATACGGTAGAAACAGCGGCAGCTCAAATAAAGTGGAACGAAGCCGGTCTTGTGCCTGCGGTCGTCCAGGATGCCGTCAGCAAGGAAGTGCTGATGCTGGCATATATGAACCGTGAGTCCCTGGCGAAGTCGCTTGAGACGCGTGAAACGTGGTTCTGGAGCCGCTCGCGCGGCGAGCTGTGGCATAAGGGTGCGACGAGCGGGCATACGCAGCGCATCGTATCCATGCATTACGATTGCGACGGCGATACGCTGCTTGTGCGCGTGGATCAAAACGGCGCAGCCTGCCATACGGGAAGCTACAGCTGTTTTTTCAATGAGGTTGAGGGCCTCTCGGGTGCGGTTGGTCAAGAAGATGGCGGGAAGACCGGTGCGGCAGGCGATCGGTTTGCCATGCTCAATCAGCTTGAAGCGATTATTGCACAGCGTTATGCGGAACGTCCGGAAGGCGCGTACACGACATATCTGTTCGAGAAGGGCGTCGACAAGATTTTGAAGAAGGTCGGCGAGGAATCTGCTGAGGTTATCATCGCGGCCAAAAATAAAGACAATGACGAGCTTCGGTGCGAGACAAGCGATCTTATTTTTCACTTAATGGTACTTCTTCGCGAACGCGGTCTTCCGCTGGACGACGTAATGGCAGAGCTTGGCCGCCGTCATAACAAATCAAAACAGCCTTCCTGATCGCCGAACATTGATTTAGCCAAGCCGGGCCCGCAGCCGCGCCGGTCGGTTTGAGCCATTGCCGGTCAACACAATTTAAATGGGAGAGGGCGTGTCAACCGTTATGCGGATCGATTATCATACACATCATGCGCGATGCGGACATGCTATCGGCACGCTGGAGGAATATGTGCAAAGAGGCATCGATATCGGACTGGATCAGATCGGTCTCTCCGATCATATGCCGCTTCTGCATGTCGACCCTGCTGCTTACCTACCGGAGATGGCAATGCCGATGGAGGAGCTGCCGCGGTATGTGGAAGAGTGTTTCGAGCTTAAGGAGAAATATAAAGGCCGAATAGATGTGCGCGTAGGTCTCGAGGGGGACTATATCGAAGGCTGGGAAGATGCGATCGGCCGGATTGTTGCGGCTTATCCCTGGGACTATGTTATCGGCTCGGTTCATTTTCTGGGTACGTGGGACGTGACCGATTTTCGCCAAACGCAGGGTTGGGACAGCCGTGAACCTATGGCCGTCTACCAGCAGTATTATGATGCGGTCTGCAAAGCGGCTGCAACCGGCTTTTATGACTTTATCGGGCATATCGATGTGATTAAGCGTTTCGGCTATAAACCGGGTGCCGATGTGACGCATCTCGAAGATGCTGCGCTGGAAGCGGTCAAACGCCACGATTTGGCGATCGAACTCAATGCGTCCGGTCTTCGAACACCCGCAGCCGAGATGTTCCCAAGCCGGCGCATGGTGGAACGTGCCCGCGATTTGGGCATTCCGCTGACGATCGGTTCCGACGCGCATCAGCCGGAGCGGCTTGACCAATATTTGGACGAAGCCCGTACACTGCTGAAAGAGATTGGGATTACACAGTTAGCTTCGTTTGAAGGGCGAAAACGGCGTATGATTGATTTTTGAAAAATTCAGGATTCCATGTATAATGAAAGTTGTCGAAACAAGCTGCGGATTATCGCAAAATCTTAGTGGTTTAATCGCTCAGGAGGGTATCATGTTTAGCGACAAGCTGCGTATTTTCTCGGGTTCCTCGAACCCGAAACTTGCCGAACGGATCAGCGAAGAGCTCGGACTGCCGCTCGGCAAAATCAAAGTGTCCCGTTTCAAGAGCGGCGAGATCTATGTCCATTACGAGGAAACGATCCGGAACTGCGACGTCTTCATCGTACAGTCGTTCTCACATCCTATTAACGATCATTTTGTAGAACTGCTTGTCATGATCGATGCCGCGAAACGCGCTTCCGCGCGTACGGTCAACATTATCGTGCCGTATTACGGCTATGCGCGGCAGGAGAGAAAAGCTGCTCCGCGTGAACCGATTTCGGCGAAAATGCTTGCGGATGTTCTGACCACCGTCGGAGCTAACCGTGTCATCACGATCGATTTGCACGCACCGGC
This sequence comes from Paenibacillus sp. sptzw28, assembly GCF_019550795.1. Taxonomy (NCBI): domain Bacteria; kingdom Bacillati; phylum Bacillota; class Bacilli; order Caryophanales; family Paenibacillaceae; genus Paenibacillus; species Paenibacillus sp. sptzw28. The sequence continues at coordinate 75,823 of NZ_CP080545.1, read as the reverse complement.
GATTCAGGGCTTCTTCAACATCCCGGTGGATCATTTGACGGCGCTTGATCTGATCAGTGATTATTTGAAGCTCAAAGACATCAAGAGCCCGGTTGTCGTTTCGCCGGATGCGGGACGCGCCTCCACGGCGGAGAAGCTCGCCAATTACCTGGACTCGCCGTTCGCCATCATGATCAAGAAGCGTCCCACTCACAACGAATCGGTGATCACCCATGTCATTGGTGATGTTGAAGGACAGACGCCCATCATCATCGAAGACTTGATCGACACGGGGACGACGATCGTCAACGTTGTGGAAAGCCTCAAGGAACGCGGCGCGGAGGATGTCTACGTATGCGCCACGCACCCGCTGTTCTCGGGCCCAGCCCTGCAGCGGTTGGATCATCCGAATATAAGAGAAGTCATCGTAACCGACTCGATCTCGCTGCCTGACAGCCGTTCAGACCGGTTTACGCTGTTGTCTGTCGCGCCGATGCTGGCGGAAGCGACACGGATTATTATGCAGGGCGGTTCGATCAGCACTCTATTCAAAAATGCGGGCGTGTAAAGCCGCAATAATACGGTATATTATCTGAATCGCGTGCACTCCCCGCGCCGAACGTACCCCTTCCTGTATGGAAGGCGAAACCGTCGCCCGCGGGTGGTCCGCGATTTTGCCACATATTCTTTCGTGTATGGAAAGGCTGCGCTATGGTATAATCGTACCAACTTTGATGTACCGGGGAGGTGCCTTGCGAATGAAAGAAAAGAAACGTGCGGCAGCCAGCCACAAAACGAAAATTATACCGATTCAATGGGACGCTACGTTCTTCTTCGAGCGAGCCGTACGCTCGCTGGATCGATATCATTACGACAAGGCACTGAAATATTTCCGGCGTGCTGTCGAATATGAACCGGACAATCCGGTGAACCATTGCAATATGGCCGGTATTTTGTCGGAAATGGGTAATTACGAAGGGTCCAACGACATCCTTCGCACCATTGTCGAGGAGCTCGATCCGGCGATGACGGAGTGCCATTTCTATATGGCGAACAATTTCGCCAATATGGAAATGTATGAAGCTGCCGAAGAATCGCTTGTCCGCTACTTGGAAGAGGATGCGGAAGGTCAGTTTCTCGATGAAGCGGAAGAAATGATGGAGCTGCTCCATTTTGAGCTTGAACGTCCGACCAAGCTTGCCTTTATTAAGGCGCGCGAAGGGTTCTACGAGCATGACCGGGCCCGAACGATGCTGGAGGAAGGCAAATTCGTGGAAGCCGTCAGACTGCTCGAGAGCATCGTCGAGAAGAACGGTGATTTTCTCGCTGCACGCAACAATTTGGCGCTTGCTTATTACTATATGGGCATGTTCGACAAAGCGATGACGACAATCGGCGAAGTGCTCGAGATTGAATCCGGCAACCTGCATGCACTGTGCAATTTGGCGATTTTCTATCAGCATTCCGGCGACAAGGCCCAATTAAAGCCGCTGGTCGAGCTGCTTCGCAAAACGGTTCCTTTCCATCAAGAGCATGTGTTTAAACTGGCAACGACGATGGGCATACTTGGTGAGCACGGCGAAGCTTACCGGCATTTCACGCGACTGCTTAAAGATACAACGCTGAAGTCCGATCCTTGTCTTTACCACTATACCGCGGTTGCGGCTTGTAATATGGGACGGCTGGGTGAAGCGGAACGGATGTGGCAGCAGGCAGGCAAGCTTGATCCCGAATCGAATGTGCCCGGCTATTATCTCGAGCAGCTCACTCAGGTTCGAACCGGCAATCATCCGTCGCCGACCAGCTACCACTATCATTTGCCGTTTGAGGAGCAATTCAAGCTGTGGGAGAAATCGAGCGATGCGATTCCCGATCATCTCAAGCGGGACCCGCTTGTCCGCTCATCATTCTTCTGGGCGCTGCGCCACGGCGACCGTCAAACGAAGCTGCAGGTTATCCAGGCACTTGGGCTGATCGCCGACAATGAAGTGAAGGATGCTCTGCGGGATTTCATTCTTGAGCCGCATGAGGACGATTACTTGAAGCGTATCGCGATCTTCGTACTCCGTTCGATTGGAGTGCATGAATCGCTTGAAGCTATACTGGAAGGGGAAAAAACGGTCATTGAGCACAGCCGCATGCCTTCTCGTCTACCGGTCTGGAATGAGAAATGGCAAGCTGTGCTTGAAGCCGCTCTTGTCCGCATGAATAAGCATTACGACTTGGTACAGCAGCACGATCTGCTCACGCTGTGGATCGAGTTCTTGTCCCGAGTTTATCCCGATGTGCCGAAGCTCGGCAAGGTTGAGGGCTGGGCTGCCGCGCTGGAATATTTAACGGCGAAGATGCACCGCCGGGCAATTTCGTATCATGAGGTTTCCCTGCGCTACGGCACTTCGATAGCGACCGTGAGCAAATGCGCCAAGCGCATTGATGAGATATGCGGTATCAAGGAGAAAATGAAGATGATTTTCCCTGCATTGGCGGCAGAGCACAGCGATTAATGAAAGTGGAATACGAAGGAGGATTTTAACATGTTCAAATCAATTATTATCGGTACAGGCCCGGCGGGATTGACCGCTGCAATTTACCTGGCCCGCGCAAACATGAACCCGCTTGTAATAGAGGGCCCAGAGCCTGGCGGCCAGTTAACGACGACCACGGAAGTGGAAAACTTCCCGGGATTTCCCGAAGGCATAATGGGACCGGACCTGATGGTCAATATGCGCAAGCAGGCGGAGCGGTTCGGTGCCGAGTTTCGTACGGGCTGGGTCAACTCGGTAGACACCTCGAAGCGTCCCTTCACGCTTCAAATTGAAGGCCAGGGCGAACTGCAGGCGGAATCGCTTATTATCTCGACAGGCGCTTCAGCCAAATATCTCGGCATTCCTAACGAACGGGAAAATGTAGGACGCGGGGTAAGCACGTGCGCCACCTGCGACGGATTCTTCTTCCGCGGCAAAAAGATCATTGTTGTCGGCGGAGGCGATTCCGCGATGGAGGAAGCAAGCTTCTTGACGCGCTTTGCTTCCGAGGTTGTGCTTGTACACCGCCGGGAAGAAATGCGCGCTTCCAAAATCATGCAGGACCGCGCCCGCGAGAACAGCAAGATCACCTGGGCGCTTAACCGCACACCGCTTGAGGTCGTAGCCGGCGAGCAAGGGGTAACAGGGCTGAAGGTGCGTGACAATGTTACCGGCGCGGAAGAAACTATTGAGACGAACGGTATTTTCGTGGCAATTGGCCATACTCCGAATACGAAGTTCCTCGGCGGACAGCTTGAAACAGACGAGACCGGCTATCTCATTGTGAAGCCCGGCACATCGGAGACCAATATCCCTGGCATCTTCGCATGCGGGGATGTTCAGGACAACAAGTACCGCCAAGCGATCACTGCCGCCGGCAGCGGGTGCATGGCTGCGCTGGATTGCGAGAAATTCCTTGAAGGCTATGCGATTCATGACTGGAGCCAGACGCTGTAATGCCGTTATGCGGCATACAGATTAATCTTATAAACGCGAAGCACGGGGAAGAGGCGCTGTCCAATATATAGTGGACAGCGTCGCTTCACGTAAGTCGGGCAGCTGACATTTTATACCGTAAACAGGTTGATTTCTATGGCCGGAGTGCCCTTTGGGGTGCGCTTGACCCGCTGCAACCGTTCGCTTATAGTTGGAACAGAAGCACCCCATACCATTATTTTTGAGGTGGACTATTCATGTCTGAGAAGATTGTTGTTGGTGTTGATATCGGCGGTACCACTATTAAAGTAGGCATTTGCAGCAGCGAGGGCGAACTACTTCAAACATATGAAGGCCCAACCGAGGTCGAAAAAGGGTCGGAAGCCGTTTGCAATAATATTGCCCAATATGCCCGGCATATTGTAGAACAATCTCCATATAATTGGGACCAGGTTGAAGGCGTCGGTATCGGTATTGCGGGCTTTCTCGATATTCCGAACGGCATCGTCAAATTATCAGTGAATCTGCATTTTAACAATGTGAATCTGAAGGCGTTCTTGGAAGATAAGCTGCAAAAAAAAGTGCTTGTTAATAACGATGCCAATGTTGCAGCGCTCGGCGAAGCGTGGGCGGGGGCAGGTCGCGGTGTGGATAATTGCGTCTGCTATACGCTTGGAACAGGAGTTGGCGGGGGAGTCATCGTAAGCGGTAAAATCGTTGAAGGCTTCAGCTGTATGGCCGGCGAGCTCGGACATATGTCCATCGTGCCGGATCTTGAGGCGATTCAATGCGCCTGCGGCAAAATGGGCTGTCTAGAGACGGTTTCGTCGGCAACAGGGATAATCAGGATGGCAAAAGACGCGGTGGAGCGGGGCGACCGCACTTCGCTGTCGTTTGTCACCAACATTATGGCCAAGGATGTCATCGATGCGGCCAAAGCAGGCGACGAGGTGGCTTCGCGTATTGTGAACCGCGCGGCGTTCTATCTTGGCAAGTCCCTTGCTGCAGTAGCGGTTGTGCTTAATCCGCAGCGGTTCATCATTGGTGGCGGCGTTTCCAATGCCGGTGATTTTTTGTTTGACCAAATCCGTGAGGTGTTTAAGAAGGTTACGCCGGATATTGCGCAAGAAGGCGTTGAGATCGTTCCGGCCATACTCGGAAATAATGCCGGTATCGTAGGCGCAGCGGGTCTTATTATTCGTTCTTAGCCGAACGTGCCAGACGGCTGCCAGTTGCAGTACTGCTGACAACTGCGTCGCAAAACGCGCGGCTGCCAGTTGCAGTACTAGGGAGGGATAGCGATGGATTCAGGCACAGCGATGGCGAAGCTGGTCATCATTACGGGCATGTCCGGCGCAGGGAAGACAATTGCCGTGCAAAGCTTGGAGGACCTTGGTTATTTCTGCGTTGATAACTTGCCGCCGGTACTTATTCCGAAGTTTGCCGAGCTGATCGAGCAATCGAATGGCAAAATCGGCAAAGTCGCACTCGTGATCGACCTGCGCGGGCGCGAGTTTTTCACGGCGTTGTCAGAGTCTCTTCAATATGTGAAGGATCATTACACGATCGGCTATGAAATTCTGTTCCTTGATGCGACGGACAGTGTGCTTGTACAGCGTTACAAAGAAAGCCGGCGCCGTCATCCGCTCGCGCCCGAAGGCCTGCCGCTTGAAGGCATCAAGCTGGAGCGCCGAATGCTGGAGGACCTGAAAGGCTGGGCGACGCAGGTCATTGATACGAGCAATCTGAAACCTGCGCAGCTCAAAGAGCGTATAATGTCCCGGTTTGCCAATAACGATTTGAGCACGATCTCGGTCAACGTCACTTCGTTCGGTTTTAAATACGGCATACCCATAGATGCGGATCTGATTTATGACGTTCGGTTTTTGCCTAACCCGCATTATGTGGACCATCTTCGTCCGAATACCGGCCAGGATCCGGAAGTGTACGAGTATGTCATGAAATGGCCTGAAACGCAGACGTTTCTCGTCAAGCTGCTTGATATGCTTCAATTTCTGATTCCGCTTTACCGCAAAGAAGGCAAAAGTCAGATTGTCATCGGCATTGGCTGCACAGGCGGGAAGCATCGCTCCGTCGCAATCGCCGAATACCTAGGCCGGATGATCGGAAGCAGCGACACCGAGCATGTCCGGGTGAGCCATCGCGATTCCGATCGCGACAGGCATTGAGGCACGCGATGACAGAACAACCGATAAAAAATCGGCTGCCGCGCATCGTCGTCATCGGCGGAGGCACGGGGCTGTCCGTCATGCTGCGCGGTTTAAAGCAGAAGCCTCTTGATATCACAGCAATTGTGACCGTAGCGGACGACGGAGGCAGCTCCGGTATCCTTCGCAACGAATTACAGATTCCGCCGCCCGGTGACATTCGAAACGTCCTTATCGCGCTTGCCGATGTGGAGCCTTTGCTTTCGGATATGCTGCAGTACCGGTTTAGCAATGGTACGGGGCTAGCCGGCCACAGCCTTGGGAATTTGATGCTGGCGGCGATGACGGATATTGCGGGCGACTTCGTCAGCGGCGTTCGGGAGTTAAGCCGGGTGCTGGCGGTCCGGGGAAGGGTTCTCCCCGCCGCAGGGCAGGCGATCATACTCCATGCGGAAATGGCGGATGGCACGATTGTCTCGGGTGAATCCAATATTCCGAAGGCGGGGCAGCCAATCAAGCGAGTATTTATCGAGCCGGAGAATGTCGAGCCGCTTGAGGAAGCGGTAGAGGCCATCCGAAGCGCAGATGCTATACTGATCGGCCCGGGAAGCTTATATACGAGCATCATTCCGAACTTACTTGTGCCGAAGCTTGCGCAAAGCATTGTGGAATCGGAAGCGGTAAAGATGTTTGTGTGCAACGTAATGACCCAGCCCGGGGAGACCGACGATTATTCGGTAAGCGATCATTTGACAGCAGTTCAAGCTCATATCGGACATCATTTATTTGATTATATTATCGTCAATAACGGAGAGATTCCGCCTCAGGTTCAGCTTAAGTATGCGGAAAAGGGTGCGAAAGCCGTTCACCTGGATCTCGATGAAGTGACACGCAGGGGTTATAAAGTCATCGCCGACCGTTTAGTGCTGTTTCGAACGTATTTGCGCCATGATGCCGCAAGGCTGAGTCATCATATTTATCAACTGGTGGAAAGCTGGATGGAACGAAAGAGGTGAGATCAGATGTCTTTTGCGGCCCAAACAAAAAAGGAATTAACGCTTATAGAGGCTGATTCCTGCTGCGAGAAAGCGGAACTGTCCGCTCTTATTCGAATGAACGGTTCCGTTCAAGTATCCAGCCGCAAAGTCATTCTCGATATTTCGACCGAAAATGCAGCCATCGCCAGACGCATCTACACCCTCATCAAGAAGCTGTTTGCTGTGCATACCGAACTGCTTGTCCGCAAAAAGATGAGGCTAAAGAAAAACAACGTCTATATTGTGCGAATTCCCGCTAAAGTGCAGGAAATCCTAAGTCAGCTGGGAATCGTCTCGGAAGGGTTTATGTTTAACCAAGGCATCGACAAAGAGATGCTTCGTAAACCGTGCTGCAAGCGATCGTATCTTCGCGGAGCGTTCCTGGCAGGCGGCTCTGTAAACAATCCGGAGGGCTCGTCTTATCACCTCGAGATTGCCGTCATGTACGAAGAGCACTGTAAGGCGCTGGTGGAGCTGGCGAACAAGTTCGGTTTGAACGCCCGCTGTATCGAGCGCAAGAAGGGGTTTATCTTCTACATGAAAGAGGGCGAGAAAATTATCGAACTCCTGAACATTATCGGGGCCCATCAAGCGTTATTCAAGTTTGAAGATGTTCGGATCATGCGAGATATGCGCAATTCCGTGAATAGAATTGTGAACTGTGAAACGGCAAACCTTAACAAAACAATAGGTGCCGCCGTTAGGCAGATCGATAATATTAAACTGCTGCAGAAGGAAGTCGGACTTGAAAATCTGCCGGACAAGCTGCGGGAAGTGGCCGAGGTCCGCCTTATGAATCCTGATATTAATTTGAAGGAAGTCGGCGAGATGCTTAAGGGCAAGGTAAGTAAGTCGGGTGTTAACCATCGGCTCAGAAAACTCGACGAACTTGCGGAAAAGTTAAGGAACGGGTAGCATAAGGCTAGTGTACTTGTCACAGAAGTGATATAATGGAGAATAAAATGACGTTTTTGCACTGTCAATTGCACGATTGAATTTCGTATAGGGGGTAAGGTTTCCATGACAAGGCATCCGGTTGTCGTTCGACTGAAGACAGGTCTTCATGCAAGACCGGCCGCACTTTTTGTTCAGGAAGCGAACAAGTTTTCTTCCGAGGTGTTCGTCGAGAAAGACGATAAAAAAGTGAATGCAAAATCAATTATGGGAATTATGAGTCTTGCAATCAGTTCCGGTACCGAAGTGACAATCAGTGCGGAAGGTTCGGATGCCGACCAAGCTGTAACCGCTTTAGTCAATTTGGTCAGTAAGGAAGAGCTGGAAAACCAATAGTTATAAGAAACGAACTTGCGCCTCGTTAGAGGCGATTCAAGTTCTTTCAAGTAAACTGCAGCACAGACATACTTAGTTTGGACAAGGAAAAGCTCCTATGCGGGGCTTTTTTCTGTTTCTAATTGCCTATATTTGGCGAAGGACCTTGCGTGCAACAAACAGAACGAATGGTACGTCTTAGAAAATAGAAACACAAAATTGAATGTAGGGGCTGATAATATGTTCATGAGGTGGGTTCGGCGGTCTTCATCGGAAACAGGTGCAGGCAGGGAGCGTGCTCCAAGGCGCCGTTCGATTCTGCTGCTCGCTGGAGCGCTTGCAGTTGCAGTCGGGATCGGCACAGCTATCGGGGCAGGAGGCGGAAAAACGGATGTGTACGCGCTTGATACCAGCGGCGCCGTAGAGAAAGGAATCATAACGGTAACCGGTTCAGGCGACCTGCAGGCCGCGCCTGACGTCGCTTATGTGAACGTCGGTATTGACACCCGGGCAGCAACGGCTAAAGAGGCTCAAGCCAAAAATGCGAATCAATTTGCCGCTTTGAAGAAGGTGCTCTTCGGCTATAACAAGTTAGCGGAAAAAGATGTGAAGACGACCGGCTTCTATGTTCAGCCGGAATATCGCTACAATAATAATGACGGAACGAGTAAATTAACCGGATACGTAGCCACGCACAGCGTACAAATTACAACACGCAATCTGGATGGAATCGGACAACTGCTCGACGGGTTATCTGCTGCTGGAGCAAACCGGGTGGACGGGGTGCAGTTCGATACGGAGAAGCAGGATCAATACGAGCTGCAGGTTCTCGAGAAAGCGGTAGCCAACGCAAAGGCTAAAGCGGAAGCTCTGGCAAAAGCGGCGGGAAAACAATTGAACGGTGTCGTCAACATTTCTCAGAACAATGTAAGCAGCACGCCGATTTTTAACCGAGGGGAATATGCAGCGGCGGATAAAGCGGCCGAAAGTGCCCCAACAACGGTACAGACCGGAGAAATAACGGTCTCGGCCAACATTACCGTAGTTTTTGCAATGCAATAGCCAAAAGCATAGAGGGCGGTCGCTAATCCATATGGGATCAGCGACCGCCCTCACGCATGTCGGTTGAGCAACGGTGCCGGATAAGGCAGCCGTAAGCTTCTATTGTGTTAACGCGCCTCGCTGCTGATGGACGTGATCGTCGGAAAGGCCGCGCTGCTCTATCGCTTGCTCGATTAAGGAAATAAATTCTTCCGAAAGTCGCATCGCTTTGGCTTCATGATAGACTTCAATTAAGTGGGTGTCGCTGAGCGGTCGAAGTAGAAGCGATTTATCCTGCATCGGCAAGAACAGATTGTGGGTTTCTTGTGAACGCGATGGAACTTCATGGTCATATGGTCGTTCGAATGCAGGTGTGTAGTGAGTATAGACGCGACCGGATTCACTGGATCGAATGAAATTTCGCACGCTTGCGAAGGGATTCGATAGTTTCATGCGTGTGCAACTCCGTTATAGTAGATTTCTTTAAACAGCCTAAGGGACGGTGAATATGGAATCATTTAGTACATATTAACATGAAATTAATGATGAGTCCTTATCAATTCAGCGGGCTGAATTTATCTTGACATATGGGACAAGGTGTGATATGGGGAATTGGTTTATTTGGACAGGAAAAAGAGCGCCGTTAAGGACCGGCGCTCTTCGTATTATATGAGATTTTACAGCTTTTCGATTACTTTGTCGACAAGTCCGTATGCCTGAGCCTCGGAGGCAGACATGAAATAATCGCGATCGGTGTCTCGCTCGATCTTCTCCAGAGATTGACCTGTGCGTTCCACCAATATTTTGTTAAGTGTGTCGCGCGTTTTCAAAATATGCTTGGCGCGGATTTCGATATCGCTGGCCTGACCTTGCGCTCCGCCAAGAGGTTGGTGAATCATTACTTCGCTGTTAGGAAGCGCGAAGCGTTTGCCTTTCTCGCCCGCGGCGAGAAGGAATGCCCCCATCGAAGCGGCCATGCCGACACAAATCGTCGAGACACTTGGTTTGATGAACTGCATCGTATCGAAAATGGCGAGACCCGCCGTAACTGAACCGCCAGGGCTATTGATGTATAGCGAGATATCTTTATCCGGATCATCTGCTGCCAGGAACAGCAATTGCGCTATGATGGAGTTGGCCACCATGTCGTTGACCGGCGTTCCGAGAAAAATAATGCGATCCTTCAACAAGCGGGAGTAGATGTCGTAAGCGCGTTCCCCGCGGTTGTTTTGCTCAATAACCATAGGCACGAAATTCATTTCCATCGTAAGGTCCCTCCTCAAAGTTTTTGTGCGAAACTACGAACTAGGCTTGATGACGGGTATTATTGGTGAGCCGTGTATTCTAATCATAACGGATTGGATTTTAAAAGTCAAAGATGGTCAAAGACTCGATATTAAAAAACCGGCAATGCCGGTGTAACTTGTGTTTATTGGCGCGCCCGCGAGGGATCGAACCTCGATCTCAGGCTCCGGAGGCCTACGTCATATCCATTGGACCACGGGCGCAAAAGTGATAGCGAAAATAAGTATATTTGATTGGGCAAAGAAAAGCAAGGGTAAGAACAAAGAAAAATTTGTGTAAATAGTGACAGAAAGTGATATGAGCAATAAATCCGGCTTGATCCTCCGATTTGTTTGGAGTACAATAGAGGTGGGACTAAAAACGGTCTAGTGGGACGAAAAACGTCCATATAGACAAAGCCAGCTTATTCGGCAATTGGAGTTGATGTTGAAGGATGCAGTCTCTCATCGAAATACAGCAGCAGCTTCTGCCGGATTTGCTCGTTGTCATGAAGAAAAGGTACCTAATTCTCCGTCAGGTTATGCTCTCGGATATGATCGGCAGACGGACGCTCGCGGCCTCGCTTCAATTAACGGAACGAGTATTGCGTGCGGAGACGGATTTTCTGAAAGAGCAGGGATTGCTTCACATCGATACCGCGGGCATGCGGATCACCGATGCCGGGCGGCGGCTGCTTGAAGACATGGAACCATTCTACAAGGCGGTGTTCGGATTATCCGAGCTGGAAGAGCGGATTTGCGAACATTTCGGCTTGAAGCACGTGACCATCGTTCCCGGGGATTCCGATTCATCCCCCCACTCCAAACGGGAGCTTGGCCGGGCTGGTTGCGCGGCTCTGCGCAGGGTAATGGACAAGGATGATGTCGTAGCCGTAACCGGCGGCTCGACGCTCGCTCAGATGGCTAACCAGCTGAGCACATCGACTCCGCTAAAAGGGAACTGGTTCGTACCGGCCCGCGGTGGACTCGGAGAAAGCTTGGATTATCAGGCGAACACCATTGCTTCAACGATGGCCAAACGTACCGGAGCACAATACAGGCTGCTGCATGTGCCGGACCATTTAGGCGAGGAAGCGTATCTCTCCTTGATGCAGGAACCGAATATTCGGGAAATCGTCGAGGTGATCCGCAGTGCCCGCATCGTCGTTCATGGCATCGGGGACGCTATGGTTATGGCGCGCAGAAGACGCGTTGACGAAACGGTAATCGAAGCAATGAAAGCGGAAGGCGCTCTGGCAGAGTCATTCGGTTATTATTTTGACCGGAATGGTGCCGTCGTCCATAAAATGCCGACTGCGGGGCTCCGCCTGGAAGACATTATGGATACGGAAGTGGTAATCGCGATTGCCGGAGGCCACAGCAAGGGCGAGGCTATTGCGGCTGTTATGCGTTACGGGCACGATGACGTGCTTGTCACGGATGAAGCTGCAGCTATGGAAATCGCTTCGATTATTGATAAAGAAAAGTAGAACCGGTGATCTTGACGGAGGCGGACGGCTCTATATGCCGAATCTGCGATCGTCTTGAGATATATTGAAAACAAGCTTAGGAGGAAGAGAAAATGGTAAAAGTAGGTATTAATGGATTTGGTCGTATCGGCCGTAATGTATTCCGCGCAGCTCTGAACAACCCGAACGTAGAAGTGGTGGCTGTGAACGATTTGACGGACACGAGCACACTGGCTCACCTGCTCAAATATGACACGACTCATGGTAAGCTTGAAGCAACGGTAGAAGCTAAAGAAGGCGCAATTATCGTTAACGGCCGCGAGATCAAAGTATTTGCCGAGCGTAACCCGGAGAACCTTCCTTGGGCTTCTGTAGGCGCTGAAATTGTCGTTGAATCGACAGGTATTTTCACAGCGAAAGAAAAAGCCGAGCTTCACTTGAAAGGCGGCGCGAAAAAAGTTATTATCTCCGCACCTGCCACTAACGAAGATATCACGATTGTTATGGGCGTAAACGAAGACAAATACGACCCGTCCGCACATACGGTTATCTCCAACGCTTCCTGTACGACGAACTGCCTTGCGCCGTTCGCGAAAGTAATCAACGACACGTTCGGAATCGTTAAAGGCATGATGACGACCGTCCACTCCTATACAAACGACCAATCCGTTCTCGACGTACCGCACAAAGACCTTCGCCGCGCCCGCGCTGCAGCTGAGAACATTATTCCTTCTTCGACCGGCGCAGCAAAAGCCGTTTCTCTCGTTCTTCCTGAGCTTAAAGGTAAGCTGAACGGTATGGCTATGCGCGTTCCGACTCCTAACGTTTCCGTTACCGATCTTGTTGTCGAACTGAAAGTAAACGTTACAGTTGAAGAAGTTAACGGTGCTTTGAAAGCAGCTTCCGAAGGCCCACTCAAAGGCATCCTGAACTTCTCCGAAGAGCCGCTTGTATCGAGCGACTACAATGGCGATCCGGCTTCCTCGACGATCGACGCGCTGTCGACGATGGTTGTTGAAGGCAACATGGTGAAAGTCGTTTCCTGGTACGATAACGAGTGGGGCTACTCGAACCGCGTAGTTGATCTTGCAGCATATGTGGCTTCCAAAGGACTATAATTAAAGGGCATCCCCCTAAATCCCCCTTCGAAAGGGGGACCCCGAGGGTTCCCCTCTGGACACCCAATATTCGTCGAAGGAGCTGCCAAGGCAGCTCCTTTGCGACGGTTTGCGAGCGGCTCGCTTTTCGTCCGCGGATTCGCCTGCCGGCTGCTCCAGGACACAGCTTCCACGCGGCGCTCCCTTGGTGAAGATCTCCCGGGTACGGCCGTTTGATGTGCCTGGACTAAACCGTGACAGGGCAACGGTGAAATGCGAGTGCAGAGCGCATCTGAGGTTCCCTGCGGGAACCTGATGCTTTTGTTCGGAGCGGTTCCCTGCGGGAACCTGGGATGCTTCGCTGAGGGACAACCCGAGCGGTTCCCTGTGGGAACCTGGGATGCTGCGTGAGCCTGAGGCCGAAGGTTCCAGAGGTACCTTTTTGGGGAAATACTTATAGAAAAGAGCTGCGTACGAGCTTGAGTGGATGTTGTGGAGAGCTTTAAAATATACTTAGACCCTTTATGCCGCCGATACAGCGGCAACGGCGAATGACGTTAGTCATTTGCAGGAGCGTTCGCAGTAAAGCGTGTCCCTGGTACGAAAGCGGGGGACACGTATAAACATACTTGCGAGCGTCTCTGCTCCTCTCTCGTTTCACCCTTCGGGTGTCCAGAGGGCGGAGCCCTCGGGGTCCCCCTGGGCAGGGGGATTTAGGGGGTCACTACACCGGGAGGTTAACCTGTTGAACAAGAAAAGTGTGCGTGACGTTGAAGTAGCCGGTAAACGTGTATTTGTGCGTGTGGATTTTAACGTGCCGCTGGAAAACGGTGTCATTACCGATGATACACGTATCCGCGAAACACTCCCGACGATCAATTATTTGATCGAAAAAGGCGCGAAAGTTATTTTGGCAAGCCATCTCGGCCGTCCGAAAGGACAAGTTGTTGAAGAATTACGCCTGACGCCTGCAGCGAACCGTCTATCCGAGCTGCTCGGCAAGCCGGTCGCGAAAGCGGACGAAGCGATCGGCGAAGCAGTGAAAGCGCAAGTTGCTGCACTGAAAGAAGGCGACGTGCTGCTGCTCGAAAATGTTCGTTTCTACGAGGGCGAAGAGAAGAACGATCCGGAACTGGCGACAGCTTTTGCCGAATTAGCCGATCTGTTCGTCAACGATGCGTTCGGCGCTGCTCATCGAGCTCATGCTTCTACAGAAGGTATCGCACACAATCTGCCGGCCGTTTCCGGCTTGCTGATGGAGAAAGAGCTCGAAGTGCTCGGCAAAGCGCTGCTGAACCCCGACCGTCCTTTCACTGCGATCGTCGGCGGTTCCAAAGTGAAAGACAAAATCGACGTCATCAACAAAATGATCGAGATTGCAGACAATATCATCATTGGCGGCGGACTGTCCTACACGTTCTTTAAAGCACAAGGCCACGAAATCGGCCAGTCGCTCTGCGATAATTCCAAACTGGATCTCGCTCTTGAATTCATCGAAAAAGCGAAAAAACTCGGCAAGCAATTCCTGCTGCCGGTTGATATCGTCGCTGCGGACGACTTCAGTGCTAGCGCCAATACGAAAATCGTTGATGTAGACGGCATCCCTGCAGATTGGGAAGGCATCGATATCGGACCGAAATCGCGCGAAATTTTCGCAAAGGTCATCAAGGAATCCAAGCTGGTCGTATGGAACGGACCGATGGGCGTATTTGAAATCGAGCCATTCTCCCACGGCACGCAAGCCGTTGCACAAGCCTGTGCGGAAACCTCCGCTTATACCGTCATCGGCGGCGGCGACTCCGCTGCTGCTGCAGAGAAATTCGGACTTGCTCAGAAAATGGACCATATCTCCACCGGCGGCGGCGCATCGCTGGAATTCATGGAAGGCAAGGCGCTTCCGGGCGTCGTTGCTCTGAACGACAAGTAATAGGAATAAACACACTTTGCAAGCAGCATTGCTTCGCAAAGCCTAAAGCAACGCTTTCGATGTACTTTTCTTCGAAAAGTTTAAGTAACGCTTTCGAAGCAGCTTTGCTTCGCAAACCTATAGTAACGCTTTCGATGTACTTTTCTTCGAAAAGTTTTAAGTAACGCTTTCGATGTACTTTTCTTCGAAAAGTTTTAAGTAACGCTTTCGAAGCAGCATTGCTTCGCAAAGCCTTAGGAGCTGAAAACATGCGTAAACCGATTATTGCGGGTAACTGGAAAATGTTTAAAACCGTGTCCGAAGCGGTATCGTTCTTCGCGGACGTTAAAGGCAAAGCGGAGGTTGACGGTGTTGAATCCGTCATCTGCGCGCCATACACGACGCTACCGGCGCTTGTGGAAGCGGCCAAAGGAACGAGCATCGCCATCGGCGCGCAAAACGTTCACTTCGAGGACAACGGCGCCTTCACAGGCGAGATCAGCGGTGTTATGCTGAAGGATCTCGGCGTGAAATACGTCATTATCGGTCACTCGGAACGCCGCGCTTATTTCGCAGAAACGGACGAAACCGTAAATAAAAAGGTTCATGCGGCCTTCAAGCACGGTCTCACACCGATCGTATGCGTAGGCGAGAAGCTGGAAGAGCGCGAAGCGGATCAGACGAAGGATGTCTGCAAGGTGCAGACCGAAGCCGCATTCCAGGGTCTTTCTGCAGAGCAAGCCGCGGAAGTCGTTATTGCCTATGAACCGATCTGGGCGATCGGTACAGGCAAATCCTCTACTTCGGCCGATGCGGAAGACGTTATTGCGTATATTCGCGGCATAGTCGAAGGACAGTACGATGCAGCAACTGCTGCAGCGGTTCGTATTCAATACGGCGGAAGCGTGAAGCCGAACAATATCGCTGAATATATGGGCCAACCCAACATCGACGGGGCGCTTGTAGGCGGCGCAAGCCTGGAGGCCGCTTCCTACATTCAGCTGGTCCAGGGGGCGAAGTAAGATGACGGCTCCAAAACCGGTTGCGCTTATTATTTTGGACGGGTTCGGCCTTCGCAATGACGTCACGGGCAATGCTGTGGCGCAAGCGTTCAAGCCGAATTACGACCGTTATTGGTCGAATTACCCGCATACGACGCTGACGGCTTGCGGCGAAGCGGTCGGTTTGCCCGAGGGACAAATGGGCAACTCCGAAGTCGGTCATCTGAACATCGGTGCCGGACGTATTGTCTATCAGGACCTTACCCGGATCAGCAAATCGATCCGTGACGGAGAATTTTACGACAATGAAACGCTGCTCGGTGCGATCCGCCACGCGAAGGCGACCGGCAGGAAGCTGCATCTTTACGGTCTTCTGTCGGACGGCGGCGTTCACAGTCATATCGGGCATTTGTTTGCGCTGCTTGATTTGGCGAAGAAGGAAGAGCTGTACGAGGTTTACATTCACGCCTTCCTTGACGGCCGCGATGTGTCGCCGGACAGTGCGAAGGGATATCTCGAGCAGCTCCAGGCCAAAATCGCCGAAGTCGGCGTCGGCCGGATTGCAACGGTCCAAGGCCGTTACTATGCAATGGACCGTGACAAGCGTTGGGAGCGAACGGAAAAATCATACCGCGCGATGGTTTATGGTGAAGGTCCGCAATATACTGATCCGGTGCAGGCGGTTGTGGAGTCTTATGAGAAATCGGTGTATGATGAGTTCGTCATGCCGACCGTCATTGTGAAGGAAGACGGCACGCCTGTGGGGCTGGTCGAATCCTCGGATGCCGTCGTGTTCTTCAACTTCCGTCCGGACCGCGCGATTCAGCTGTCCCAGGTGTTTACGAACAGCGATTTCCGTGGTTTCAACCGGGGATTAGGCGCTCCTGTCGATCTATATTTCGTCTGCCTGACGCTGTTCAGCGAGACGGTCGGCGGGTTCGTCGCCTACAAACCGAAGAACCTGGACAACACGCTCGGCGAAGTGCTCGTGCAAAACGGCAAGCGTCAGCTCCGTATAGCCGAGACGGAGAAATATCCGCATGTGACCTTCTTCTTCAGCGGCGGCCGCGATGTCGAGCTTGAGGGTGAGACGCGTATCCTGATCAGCTCCCCGAAGGTTGCTACCTATGACCTGAAGCCGGAGATGAGCGCATATGAAGTTGCAGAAGCGGCGGTCAAAGAAATTGAAGCGGACAATCAGGATGTCATTATCCTGAACTTCGCAAACCCCGATATGGTCGGTCACTCCGGTATGCTGCTTCCGACGATCAAAGCGGTCGAAGCAACCGACGAATGCCTTGGCAAAGTAGTGGAAGCTGTGCTGGCCAAAGGCGGAGTCTGCCTCATTACAGCCGACCACGGCAATGCCGATATGGTCATTGATGAAGCGGGGCGGCCGTTCACGGCGCACACGACCAATCCGGTGCCATTTATCGTGACGAAGCAAGGCGTAACGCTGCGTGAGGACGGCATTCTTGCCGATATTGCACCAACGATATTGTCGCTGTTGGAGCTGTCCAAACCGGCTGAGATGACTGGAAACTCGATGATTCGGGAATAAGGTTATTCCGCAGAATTTTAGGCAATGAATGATTAATGATGATAACTGTTCGAGCTGTTAAAGCCTGCTTTTCTAATTTAAATAACAATTTAAAGGAGTGTTTCGTTCATGTCCATCATTACTGACGTTTATGCACGCGAAGTGCTTGATTCCCGCGGTAACCCGACGGTTGAAGTTGAAGTAATACTTGAATCCGGCGGCAAAGGAAGCGCAATTGTTCCTTCCGGCGCATCGACAGGCGCATACGAAGCGGTTGAGCTTCGTGACGGCGACAAAAGCCGTTACCTCGGCAAAGGCGTTCTGAAAGCCGTTGACAATGTGAACACGATCATCGCACCGGAAATTATCGGCCTGGATGCACTGGATCAAGTGCTGATCGACCGTAAAATGATTTCCCTCGACGGTACGCATAACAAAGGCAAGCTGGGCGCTAACGCGATTCTGGCCGTTTCCATGGCGGTCGCGCGCGCGGCGGCTGACGCTCTGAGCGTTCCGCTCTACACATACCTTGGCGGCTTCAACGCCAAAACGCTGCCGGTTCCAATGATGAACATCGTCAATGGCGGTGAGCACGCAGACAACAATATCGACGTACAAGAGTTCATGGTACTGCCGGTTGGCGCGGAAAACTTCAGGGAAGCGCTCCGCATCGGCGCGGAAATTTTCCACAACCTCAAATCCGTATTGAAAGATAAAGGCCTTAACACCGCTGTCGGCGACGAAGGCGGCTTCGCACCGAACCTCGGTTCGAACGAAGAAGCGATCACGACGATCATCTCGGCAATTGAGCGTGCAGGTTACAAACCGGGCGTAGACGTGTTCCTCGGCATGGACGTCGCTTCCACGGAATTCTTCAAGGACGGCAAGTACCACCTCGAAGGCGAAGGCAGATCGTTCACGCCCGCAGAGTTCGTAGATCTGCTTGCTTCATGGGTAGAGAAATATCCGATCATCACGATCGAAGACGGATGTTCCGAAGACGACTGGGAAGGCTGGAAGCTGCTTACCGAGAAATTGGGCGGCAAAGTACAGCTGGTCGGAGACGACCTGTTCGTAACGAACACGGAGCGTCTGTCCAAAGGCATCGAGCAGGGCATCGGCAACTCGATCCTCGTTAAAGTCAATCAAATCGGATCGCTTACTGAAACGTTCGATGCGATCGAAATGGCGAAGCGCGCAGGATATACGGCTGTTATTTCCCACCGTTCCGGCGAATCCGAAGACAGCACCATCGCAGACATCGCAGTTGCGACGAACGCAGGTCAAATTAAAACCGGCGCTCCATCCCGTACGGACCGAGTTGCGAAGTACAACCAGCTGCTCCGTATTGAAGATCAATTGGGCTCCACTGCTCTGTATGCAGGCAAAAGCGCATTTTACAATTTGAAAAACTTCAAGTAGAAAAATGCGCATGGATTACGATTCCCTCAACGGAAATACGCGATCCAGACCAAAATGACAAAAGAATGTCCCAAAAGGTTACATAGTTTCCATAGGGGCGTTCGGTATAATTAGGGGAGAGATGACAGGCGAGAGCCTGTTACTCTCCTCTTTTTCTTATTAAAAACCTGAGCGGTTGCTTTCAGAAGGTGCCAGCGAGCGGCAGGGAGTATCTTTAAAAACTGAGCGTATGCTTTCAAAGCGGGTTTTGCTCGACGCGGGAAGATGGCCCAGAAAGTTATCGCGAGAAACTCAGCGTATGCTTGTCGAAGCAGTTTTTTTGCTCGCGCGTAGAAGGCTGTCAGGAAGCATTCCAAAAAACTTTAGGACGGTGGATAATTTGGCAAAACCGATTGTTGGCTTACAGTTGTACACGCTGCGCGACCAGACAGAGAAGGATTTTCTCGGTACGATTCGTAAAGTGGCGGACATGGGGTATAAAGCGGTTGAGTTTGCGGGCTACTTCAATACTCCTGCCAAGGAACTGAAATTGGTTCTTGACAGCGTCGGTCTGGAAGCGCCTTCAGCACATATCGGACTGAACTTCGGCGATCCGGACAAGATCGAATCGGAGCTTGGGAAGCAAATCGAATATGCGCAGGAGATCGGCCTGAAGTATATCGTGACGCCGTGGGCGCCGTTTCCGGAAAACCCGACTGAAGACGACGTGAATAAGCTCGCAGCGATCCTTGAAGCGGCAGGCAGGCAAGTGTCCGCGGCAGGAATGAAATACGGCTATCACAATCATGATTTCGAATTCAAACCGGTAAACGGTAAGCCGGCGATCGACCTGCTGTTAGAGCGGGTTCCGGCACAATACCTGTTCGCCGAATTCGACCTTGGCTGGGTCCATATGGGCGGTCAAAAGCCGGTCGACTATGTGAACCGCTATGCCGGCCGCGTTCCTCTGGCTCACTTTAAGGATTTCGGCGACAGCTCCCGCGATACGGAAGTCGGCAAGGGAGTGGTTGATTTGAAAAGCGTGCTCGGTGTTGCGGAACAAGCGGGAATCGAGTATTTCATTGTGGAGCAGGAGGAGTTCGCCTCGTCTTCGCTCGAGAGTGCGAAAATTTGCCTCGAGTTTTTCCGGGAAAACGGGTTCTAGTAAGCCGCAGGCTTGGAAGCATCTTGTATTCGCTTACGGGCTATGGTATAATAATAATGCTGTTTCTAGGTCTTGTCCGTTCTTCGTTGGCAAGGCAGCGGCAGAAAAGATGCTCCTTGTACGGAGGTGGAAGTATGACAATTGCAGTTGTGTTTAAAATTTTACTTGTTATTTTCGCGGTGGGCTTGATTTGTGTTGTTCTTCTGCAAAAAGGGAAGAGCGCGGGGTTGTCCGGTGCAATCTCCGGCGGCGCTGAACATTTGTTCGGCAAACAGAAAGCTCGCGGTTTGGATTTGTTTTTGCAGCGTTTGACAATCGGCATTGCAGTCGGATTCTTTGTACTGGCGCTTGTTGTCGCATACTTAGTAAAAGTGTAATGAAATACGAATGTAACGAAAAGCGGGATAATCCCCGCTTTTTTTATTTGGTCTGAGCGGCAGCGGATGGAGGCGGCCATTTTCGTGTATACTATATAGTATATGGAAATCTATCAACCGACTGCTGCATATTCATATAGACGGCTGCGGTACATGAGGTGAGAGGGTTATGGTAACGGAGCAGCAGCTTCTTGATTTTATGCGGGAACAAGCTTATAAACCAATGACATACAAGGAGCTCGAAGAACAGCTCGGCGAAGGGAACGCGGATTCGTTCAAAGCATTTCTTGTTTTACTTAACGGACTTGAGGATGCCGGGAAAGTCATTCGCACCCGCAATGACCGCTACGGCGTCCCGGAAAGAATGGATCTGGTGCGGGGGCGCATTCAAGCGCACGCGAAGGGATTCGCTTTTCTGATTCCGGAGCAGAAGGACCATCCCGATGTTTATCTGCACGCAAACGATCTGAAAAGCGCCATGAACGGCGATACGGTGCTCGTGAAGATCACGTCCAAGAGCGAGGGCGGCGGCCGCATGGAGGGCGAGGTCATCCGGGTCGTGCAGCGGGCGGTAACGCAGGTGGTCGGCACGTTTGATAACCATGAGGCATATGGGTTCGTGCTGCCGGACGATAAACGGATTAATCGCGATATTTTCATACCTAAAGGTCAGTTCAAAGGTGCGGTCTCAGGGCAAAAGGTTGTCGTGCGCATCGTCTCCTACCCGGAGGGGCGCTCTGCGGCGGAAGGCGAGATCGTGGAAATCCTCGGGCATAAGGATGATCCGGGCGTCGATATTTTGTCCATCATACGTAAGCATCAGCTGCCGGAGGGGTTTCCGGAGGATGTGCTGGCTGAAGCCGAGGCGGCTCCGGATTCAATTACGGATGAGGAAATCGTCCGGCAGGGGCGGAGGGATTTAAGGGATAAGGTAATTGTCACGATAGACGGCGAAGACGCGAAGGACCTCGATGACGCGGTCAATGTGGAGCGCCTCGAGAACGGCAATTATTTGTTAGGAGTACACATTGCGGATGTCGGTTACTACGTTCGTGAGAAGTCTGCGCTTGATCAGGAAGCATACCGGCGGGGATGCAGCGTCTATTTGGTCGACCGCGTTATTCCGATGCTTCCGCACAGGCTCTCCAACGGGATCTGCTCGCTGAATCCCCAGGTGGACAGGCTGACGATGTCATGCGAGATGGAGTTCGACGCTAAGACGCTGAAGCGGGTGCGTCATGATGTATTCACGAGCGTTATTCGCACTAAAGAGCGGATGACCTATACGAATGTGCGCAAAATCGTCACGGGCGAGGATCCGGAGGTGATTGAACGGTAT
Source organism: Paenibacillus sp. sptzw28 (assembly GCF_019550795.1). Classification (NCBI taxonomy): domain Bacteria; kingdom Bacillati; phylum Bacillota; class Bacilli; order Caryophanales; family Paenibacillaceae; genus Paenibacillus; species Paenibacillus sp. sptzw28. The sequence goes on along the minus strand of NZ_CP080545.1, from coordinate 54,290 downwards.
GCCGAATTGGTCGATACGTTCAAGCTGATGGAGGAGCTCGCGATGCGTCTGCGTTCTGCCCGCATGAAGCGGGGCGCGATTGATTTTGACTTCGTGGAAGCGAAGGTTATTGTCGATAAAGAGGGCAAAGCCGTCGATATTGTAAAGCGGGAGCGCTCGATCGCCGAGCAGATCATCGAGGAATTCATGCTTGCGGCGAACGAGACGGTGGCGGAGCATTTCTACTGGCTGCGTGTTCCTTTCCTGTACCGGATTCATGAAAATCCGGACCAGGAGAAGCTGCTGCATTTTGTGCAGTTTGCGGCGAATTTCGGGTACACGATTAAGGGCAAAGGCGGAAGCGAAATTCATCCGCGCGCGCTGCAGACGCTGCTTGAGGATATTCGCGGCACGAAGGAGCAGACGGTAATCTCGACGGTGATGCTAAGGTCGATGAAGCAGGCGAAATACGACGCGGAGAGCCTGGGGCATTTCGGGCTGGCGGCGGAGTTCTATTCCCACTTCACATCGCCAATCCGGCGTTACCCGGACCTCGTGATTCACCGCGTGATGCGCGAGGTGTTTGAGCACGGCGGTACTCTATCGGAGGCGCGGCTCGAAGCGCTCGGAGCGCGCATGCCGGACATTGCGCAGCAGTCCTCGGAGCGGGAGCGGGTTGCTGTCGAGGCTGAGCGCGATACCGAGAAGCTGAAGAAGTGCGAGTACATGCTGGATAAGGTCGGCGAGGTATTCGACGGCATCATCAGCAGCGTGACGAGCTTCGGTATTTTCGTCGAGCTTGAGAACACGGTTGAAGGGCTCATCAGGCTGAGCGATCTCATGGATGATTATTATCATTTCCATGAGCAGCATATGCTGCTCGTCGGCGAGCGGACGTCGAAGACGTACCGCATCGGCGATGAGGTGAAGGTGCGCGTGGAGCGCGTTAACATGGATGATCACACCATCGATTTTGCGATGTTGGAATCGAAAACGCAGGGCGCTGATGGCGCACAGCGCAGCGGTCGCGGAGACCGCGGAGACCGCGGCGGGCGAAGCGCCGCGGCCTCCGCAGGCACGCCCGGGCGAAGCGGGCGTGCAGGTACGGGTGGAGCAGGCACGCCCGGGCGAAGCGGCCGTGGCGGTGCCAATGGCGCGGCCGTGCGAAGCGGCCGTGCAGGCGCGGGCGGAGCAGGCGCGGCCGTGCGAAGCGGCCGTACCGCGGCGGGTGCGGACGCGTCCGGGCGAAGCGGACGCGGGAGCGCTGGTGCCGGCGCGAAGCGCGGCAGTGCGCGCGGGAACGCTGGCGAGAGCGCCGCGCGAAGCGATGTAGGGCCGCGCGGCCGCGGCCGCGCGCCGCAGGGCGGAACAATCGCAAGACAGGCCGGCGACAACAAGTCGTGGAAGCCTGAGGACGATTACAACCTTGAACGCATTCTTGGCAGCGATGACAAGAACGTCGCCGCCGCAGCTGAACAAGATAACGCGCAGCGCCCGGGATTGCGTCCTGGCACCGTACGCACCGATATGTGGGGTCTTCCGGTGCATGGAACCGGTGGCATAATTGATGATGGTGAAGATCCTGACCGCTCATCGACTGGCAGAGGCAGAGGTGGAAACTCCGGACGGGGACGTTCGGCCGGCTCCGGCGCCAACGGAAGAACCGGTGCGAGCAACGGTAACGGAGGCGGTACCGGACGCAAGAAGACTGCGAAGAGCGACACAATTAACGCGGCAAGCCCGAACGGGGGCCAAAGCGGTAACAATAAGCCCCGGAAAAAGAAGGGCGACGCGAATGCAACAGCAGCATTTGTAAGAAAAAAACGTAAATAGCAGCGGAGCTCAAGGCCTATTTGCCGGTTCTTGATTTCGGTCTATAAAGTTGTTACAATGGACTCCTAACACAGCCTGTTAGGGGTCCGTTTCACATTTTGAATCGGGCGAATAGGTTGTGTGAAGAGATGCTAAGCGAAGAGGTGAATGGCATGGCGAAGAAGACAGACGGGAAACAGCTCGCCCAGAATAAGAAGGCTTCCCATGACTATTTCATCGAGGACACCTTTGAAGCGGGCATCGTGCTTATGGGGACCGAAATCAAATCACTGCGTATGGGCAAAGCTAATATAAGCGATGCGTTTGCGACGATCCGCAATGGCGAGATTTTTATCCACAATATGCACATCAGTCCGTTCGAGCAGGGCAACCGGCACAATCCGACGGACCCGACGAGAGCGCGCAAGCTGCTCCTGCATAAGGTCCAGATTCATAAGCTGCTCGGGCTGTCCAAGCAGGAAGGCTATTCGATCGTTCCGCTCAAGATTTATGTGCGAAACGGTTATGCCAAGCTCCTGATCGGTCTCGGTAAAGGGAAGAAGCAGTACGACAAACGTGAAAGCGCGGCAAAACGCGACGCTCAGCGTGATATTCAGCGGGCTTTGCGCGAGAAACAGAAGGTCGCGAGGTAACAAGGGTAACTGTATGTTTGGCCGCATGTGGTGCTTGCAGCCATCGCTGCCAGAAAGACTTCGGCACATTGCCGCTCTTGGTGTGGTATACTAAGAGAGCAGCTAGTAACAATTGCACTTATGCTCGAAGCGCTGGGCTGACTGTTGCACAGTCGCCGCTGCGTCGATTGAGCGTCTTACCTGCTAAACGGTTTTCGACCGATGACCGTTTATGCGTAATTGGGGGCGTTTATGGATTCGACGGGGATAGTTCGAGCATGGGTTGCGGGTAGTGGGGACGCGTCCGCTTCATCAACGCTAAAGCCTATTAAATGGCAACCAACGTACAAATTTAGTAGCAGCCTAAGAAACTGTATACTAAGCTTCTACCAAGCATCGCCCATGTGCTAGGATAGGGGCCCAACTTAAGTGGGATACGCCGCTTGGTCTCCGCCTGGGGTCGAACGGAATAAGATAATCAGGCTGACCTTAGCGATAGCCGGTTACGGGGCGCTTGAGTATCGCTTTCGATGCTAGTCATTGCTCGCAATGACTCTTAGGTGACATCAAATCCGTGACTACACCCGTAGAAGCCTGTGTGGCGTTATTTTCGGACAGGGGTTCAAATCCCCTCGCCTCCACCATGTAAATCCACAACCGCATGAGGTTGTGGATTTTTGCATTTTATTTGAAAAACGAGATTGTGAGCATCGGGTGGAAAAGGGTAAATGGTTTAACAATCATTAAAATATTAATAACATATTTATTAATATTATTGCTTCCACGCGAATTTCGGTATAAGATAAGTTTGAATTCGACGTTCATGTATCTTATTCGGTTCCGATTACGAGCTGAAGGGAGGTTGATTGTCTTTTAAGCTAATACCGTAATATATTTGTTATCTATCTGTTTGCGAAACGAACGCAATGCTTCCGGATGATCGCGTGACGAAAAGTGGCCAATCCGGAAATATGAAAACGCTTTATTGTAAACGCTTTAATTATATTTGGCGATACATGACGGATGACAGTAAGTTATAATCCCAAACTACTATACTTATGGAGCAAGAAAGGAGACTAGTGATATCATGCCGCTTTTCCAAAAAGGTTGGAGCAAAAAGCTTTTCGCACTGGTAATGATTATTGCTTTGTTAGCAACTGCCGCAACCAGCGCCTTCGGAGCAGCGAGTTCTTCGACGACTTCAACAACGACCCGGGTTTCGGTACATGATCCGGCCGTTGCTTATGATTCTTCGACAAACAAATATTATATTTTTGGCTCTCATTTGGCGCAAGCTTCAAGTACCGATTTAAGGAATTGGTCGTATCTGGGAACGCAGGGCTACACCAACTCAAGCTTGTACGCAGCATCTACTTTTGAGGGCTATTATTATATCAAGAATAAGAACAGCGGGTTATATTTGGACGTCGCGGGCGGATCTGCCGTTGATGGCACGAATATACAACAGTGGAGCTATAACGGCTCCAATGCGCAAAAGTTTAGAATTGTGTATTTCGGCAATGGAGACTATTATATGTTGACCGCCAATTCGTCCTATAAGAGCGCAGTCGATGTAGTAAACGGTTCCTCCGCCAATGGTGCCAACATTAACCAATGGACGTATTGGGGCGGCAATGCACAATTGTTTAAAATACAACAAAACGATGACGGGACCGTTGCGTTCCTTACGAAAGCATCAGGATATACCGGTGCTCTTGATATCGCTAATGGCAGTACAGCTAGTGGCGCCAATGTTCAGCAGTGGGAGTACTGGGGCGGCGACATGCAAAAATGGGAGCTGGTTAAAGCCGGCGGCACGGGCAATGCTTCAAGAGCTACTACGGGTACAGCGTTGAAGAATGCGTTAGCTCCTTCTTTCGCATGGGCCGGGTATAACGATCAAGACAGTTCAGGCGGCCATTCGGTATGGGCTCCCGAGCCGGTTTACAATGCATCGTATGTGTGGGCGGACGGTTCGACAGGCGCCTACATGCTTTACTACTGTACATCGTCCACTTATATTCGTTCCGCAATTGGATTGGCTGTATCCAAGTCAATAACGGGTCCGTACGAATATGTGGATACGATCGTCTATTCAGGATTTACGAACGCAAGCAATCCCATTACGACAACCTCGTCTTTAGGGACGAAAACGGTTGATACATGGTATAAGTATACGAATATCCCGGAATTGATCGACAACGGCACAATCTCGGGAACAAGAAGCGGCTGGTTTAACAGCAACGGCTCATTCAACAACAATCTTTTCCCCAATGCAATCGACCCCGCGCTTGTGTACGATAGTACGGGGAAGTTATGGATGTCGTATGGATCCTGGTCCGGCGGTATCTTTATCCTGGAGATTAACAAGGCGACAGGAAAGCCTTACTATCCGGGCGCGGATAACGGCGATACCGATCGTTACTTCGGCAAAAAAATTGCCGGCGGATACACGAAATCCGGCGAAGCACCTTACATTGTTTATGATTCGGCGGCCGGCTACTACTATTTATATGTCACTTACGGCTGGCTGGGAAATTCGGGCGGATACCACATTCGTCTATACCGTTCTACATCTGTTAACGGACCATACACCGATGCCGCGGGCAATTCGGCCGTGTACTCGTCCTCGTCTATCAATCAAGGCAATTACGGTATTAAATTGTTTGGAAATTATAATTTGTCGGGATTGCCGATCGGGTATAAATCAGGAGGCCATAACTCCGCATTGATCGATACGGACGGCCTCAGATACTTGGTGTACCACACAAGATTTGATAACGGTACCGAGGGCCATGAGGTTCGCGTGCACCAACAATTCATGAACGCCGACAAATGGCCTGTAACCGCCGTATACGAATTTTTGGGAAGCAGCATCTCGCCTACGGGCTACAGTGCGACTGATATGACGGGAACGTATCAGTTTGTCGATATGGGTCTTGATGCGTCTACATCTAACGTTGGTATGCTGTCAACTCAAAGCGTAACCTTGAATTCGAATGGTACCATAACGGGCGGTGTCACAGGTTCATGGTCTTATACGGCAGGAACCTATCAGTGCACGATGGTAATCGGCGGAATCACCTACAAAGGCGTGTTCTTCAAACAAAGAAATGAACTGTCCACTCATAATGAAGTTATGACATTTTCGCTAATCGGATCTAACAACAAAGCGATTTGGGGTTCGAAATAATCGACGGAACGCGCTGTCCCATACAAACTATGGGACGGCGCTTTGCGCTTGGCCGTAGGAAATTCCAACCAACTAAGCCGTTAGCGGGGAAGAACCCCAAGCGCCGAGGGTATGCAGGAAGAGCTCTTTACTTTAATGTGTTGACAGTCCAAAGGATACAGAATATAATGAATCACAGATTAATGAAAGCCTTTTCATAAACGTGAAAGGCTTTCGCGTTAACCGCCCCACTAGCAGTGGGTATTATTTTTTTTCACTTAATGAAACCCGTTTCATGAAATGGGTTACATAATGGATAATATTAGCGGCCGCAGCAGCGGGGTTAAGTAAGCCCACTGTCGGTAGGGATAGCAGCGGTGAGTAACAAGAGGCGAATAACGCTGACCTGTGGCATAGTTGGAATAACGATAATAGGAGGATATATGGTTATGGTTAATCAATTTAACTCGAATTCAACAGAGCAAGAACTGAATTTTGCCGAAGCTCCGTTTCATGTTCTGCCTTTCGAAGGCTACGATGGGTTTGAAGGCTGGGGGACTTCGCTTGCTTGGTGGGGGCATATTCTTGGACGGTGGAAGGATAAAGAGAAGCTGAACGAGGTTATGGATCTTGTATTCGATGCGAATAAGGGACTTGGTCTTAATATCGTTCGCTATAATATTGGCGGAGGCGAGAATCCCGCTATCAGCCCGAATAGTTTGCGCCCAGGGGGCGATGTTCCGGGTTTCCAGCCGGAAGAAGGAAAGTGGGATTGGACGGCGGATGAAGGCCAGCGCGCAGTTATGCTTGCGGCGTTCGAGCGCGGAGCGACAATCGCGGAAGCATTTTCGAATTCACCGCCTTATTGGATGACGATCAGCGGTTCTGTAACGGGTGCGGTTGACGGCGGAAACAATCTGAAAGAGGAATACTATAACGATTTTGCTGATTATTTGACTGAAGTCGTAAAGCATTATAAGGAGGAATACGGCATCCAGTTCCGAACGTTGAACCCGCTTAACGAACCCATATCGAACTGGTGGAAAAAAGGGAATATTCAAGAAGGCGCTCATTTTACAATCGATAAACAGATGGTCATCCTTAAGCAAACAGCAAGATCCCTTCAGGAGAAAGGCTTGACCGGAACAAGTGTCAGCGCACCTGACGAGAACAGTGTTGATGAAACGCTGGAAATGCTGCATGGCTATGACGATGAGACATTGAATAGTATCTCTCAGATTAATTCGCACTCCTATAATGGCTCCCAATTGGTCGAGCTCCGCGAGCTCGCGAAGGAGAAGGGGAAAAAACTCTGGATGTCCGAGTATGGAACCGGCGGTACCGAGCCGCACAGCCATGACGATATGAGCAGCGTAATGGAGCTTGCTGAGCGGATAATATTCGACCTGAGGATGCTCCAGCCAGCCGCGTGGGTCTATTGGCAAGCCGTCGAGGATGAAAGCGCGCAAAACAATTGGGGCTTTATCCATTCTGATTTCAAACAAAGCGAAGGATACGAGCTAACGAAGCAATATTATGCAATGGCTAACTTCAGCAAGTTCATTCGACCGGACAGCCGTATTATTCTCACCGATGATGATCGTTCCGTTGCGGCTTATGATGAGGCGAAGAAACAATTAACCATCGTTGTTCGCAACGAAGGCGGTAATAAAAAAGAGGCTAATTACGACCTGACGGCCTTTAAATTCGATAGCCGCTCGGCAAAGGTGTACCAAACTTCGCAGTTCGCGAATTTGACGGAATCGGATCTTCCGATTTACAGAAATGGCTTGAAGGTGACTCTTGAGATGCAATCGGTGACGACGATTGTTGTCTCTAATATTGAAATCAACAAATAGTTAATAGAAAGGACAGTGGGGATGCAAAAAACGGTGCTTGAGAATCAATCAGAGGCAATCGTTAATTACAATCGGATGAGCTATATCATTAACGGAGAACAAACGTTTGTCAACAGCGCGGCCATCCATTATTTCCGGATGCCTAGAGAAGAATGGCGGGAAGTGCTCGTTAAAGCCAAATTGGCGGGGATGAACTGCATCGATACTTACTTTGCCTGGAATGTGCATGAACCGGAAGAAGGGCAATGGAGCTTTGAAGGCGACAATGATTGCGGCGCCTTCCTCGATTTATGCGCGGAGCTTGGGCTTTGGGTCATTGCCCGGCCCGGCCCGTTCATTTGCGCGGAGTGGGATTTCGGCGGATTTCCGTATTGGCTGAATACCAAGAAGGGAATCCGGTTTCGAGCCTTTGACGAATTGTATTTAAGCTATGTCGACCGTTACATGGATAAGATCATCCCGATTATAAGCGAGCGGGAGGTCGGTAACGGCGGAACGGTAATTTTAGTTCAAGTAGAGAATGAATACGGGTATTTGGCGGATGACGAAACGGCCAGCGATTATATGCTCCATCTCCGGGATGGAATTCTTAAACGCGGAGTGAAAGTGCCTCTGATAACGTGCGTAGGCGGTGCTGAGGGAACGATTGAGGGCGCAAATTTCTGGTCGAATGCGGATCATCATTATAAACAGCTTGTCGACAAGCAGCCGGATATGCCGAAGATCGTAACGGAGTTTTGGACGGGCTGGTTCGAGCATTGGGGGGCATCCTCCGCAACGCAGAAGACGGCCGCGCTGTACGAGAAGCGAATGCTGGAGGCTCTTCGCGCGGGCTTTAGCGGTATTAGTCATTATATGTTCTTTGGGGGAACGAATTTCGGAGGATACGGCGGCCGGACGGTAGGCGCAAGCGATATCTTTATGGTTACTTCCTACGACTACGATGCTCCGCTTAATGAGTACGGAAGAGTAACGGCTAAATATAACACCGTAAAGCGGCTGTCTTATTTTGTTCAGGCTGCGAAGGAGCTTCTGCTTAACGCCGTGGAGGGAAACGGAGCGGCGGCAGCGCTGCAGCAAGGGTATACTGCCCGGGTAAGGGAGAAGGGCAGTGAGCGTATATGGTTTGTGGAGAGCGCGAAGGAAGAGCGCGAGACGACGAGTATGCTACTTGGCAGCGGTCGGACGATTCCGGTTACTCTAAATCCCGGCGCCATTCTTCCGGTCCTCGATCGAATGAAAGTAGAGCCAGGCGTTTATTTGACCTGCAGCACTTATTTGATTGGCAACGAGATGCTGGATGGCAGGCATACACTGATTATCACGGCTGACAATGGCCAGCGCTCATATTTAGAGCTTGAGACGGAGCAGGAAATTCGGGTAACGCATGATGGCGTGAGACGTCAGCAGCTGCTGGATGGAGGACAGAGGCTTATTTTAGATTTGTGCCATTTTCAAGAGGCGCAGCTTATTGATTTGATGATCGGGGAGAAGCCCTACCGCATTGTCGTAATCAATAAGGACACCGCCGACCGCTCATGGCGAGTTGTAGAGAAGAGCGGAGTGCGCTGGGCAATCGGATATGCCGATTTGGATAGAATGCCGGATGGAAGTTTGAAAGCGGCACTGGACGTAAGCAGTGAGCAGCCGATTCATTTGGGGGAGTGGAGCTGCCGGCAATCGACGCAGGATGATTCTGTTTCACCCTATGTGCACCTGAGAGCCCCAATGCTAGAAGGATGGCAAACGGCATCATGTAAGCTTTCGGCAGATGGAGGGCAAGCTGCGGAGCAGCCGGTCGATTTCTCCGGGCTGGGCCAACCCTTCGGTCACTTGTTATACGAGTGTGAATTTGAATCAGGCAACCGGACCGAAACGCAGCTCGTTATTCCTAAGCTGGAGGATACGGCCAGAATCTATGTGAACGGGAAGGAACAAGCGCTTGTTCGGAGAGTTGGCGCAGCGGCGGTAAGGATCGAAATTGAGCCTGACAATATCAATAAGATACAAATTCTTGCGCAAAATATGGGCCGGTTGAATTTCTCGCCATACCTCGGGGAAGCAAAAGGGATTGCTGGTTCCGTTTACTGGGATGGTCAATCGCATGACTTGCGAAGAGAGTGGCAGGCGGGTAATACCTCTTTGCACCTGGACGAGGTCATTTCGCTTGAAGGCGGAAGCATGATTCGCAATACTTTCACGCTGGAAGGCTTTAATCGTGCGGTATTGGTAGGCGCGCTAAGCAGCAAGATGAAGATTAACGGACAAGAGGTAACGATTCCCGGTTATCAGGATTGGTTCTCGCATCATACGCTCGACATCTCAGCTTATATTTGTGAAGGTGTTAACGAGATTGAAATGGCCTATATCAAATCACCGGTTGAGCGGCTGGAGCTGATTGCGTATTCTTCTGAGAAGGAATTAAAGGGCTGGCACATCGCGAATGTCGACGAGCTTGAACGCGAGGATATTGTCTTCGACGAGGGAGTATGCGCAGGGAAGCCGGTTTGGCATACGGTACAATTCGCGAAACCCGCATTGCCCGCTGATGTTAACGCGAAGCTTAAGCTACGATTAACGGGGATGAGTAAAGGGGTTGTTTGGCTTAACGGAATAAACCTGGGCCGGTACTGGCAAATTGGTCCTCAAGAGGATTATAAAATACCAATGGCCTGGTTGAAAGAGCGCAATGAACTTGTCCTGTTTGATGAAGCGGGCGTAAGCCCAACGAATGTAAAGCTTCTCTATGATCCGCATTCGAACAAACGGTGGGTACCGATCGGTTAATTATAAGAAAAATGTGGACCCTGGGAAGGTGAATTAATCTTATATAACGGTCTGCAGCCATGGAAAAGAGACTCTCCAGACAGAGTCTCTTTTCTCATTCATAAACGGAGTGAAGATGGTGATACTGATTATGTTAGGCGGGCACGAAGGTCCTAAGAGCAAAGGCTTCTTATACCGACGGCAGCTCGTTAAAGAACGCTACTTCGTTGATCGGAAGACGCGTAGTCGGGTGTCCCGGATTCGCTGCTTTGCCAAGGGCAATCAGCATAACCGGCGCGTAGTGTGCGGGGATTCCGAACGCTTCCACGAACTTCGCTTTATCGTAACCGCCCATAGGAACGGTATCGTAGCCTTTGGCGCGGGCGATGAGCATGAGCTGCATGGAGATCAGGCCGCCGTCGACCATGACGATTTGGCGGGCCGCTTCAGGCGGCAAGCTCGAGTACATGCCGACCGTGCGCTCCATGAACGATTTGGCCGTATCCGCCGGCATAAAACCCGCTTCGACTGCCTGGCCGTAGATTCTCTCGGCCTTCTTGTAGCTTTCCACATCGCCGAGCACGGCAATGACCGCCGATGCATCGAGCACCTGTTGTTGGTTGAATGCGATCGGATGAAGCTTCTGCTTCAATTCCGGTGAATCGATGACGAGAAAACGCCATGGCTGCAGGTTCGAGGACGAAGGGGCGAGCGTTGCTTGCTCCAGCATTTCAGTAATTTCTTCGCGCGAGATCTTTACCGATGGGTCGTAGGCACGGACGGAACGACGTTCCTGAATGACGTCGAAGAACATCTTTTGCTCGAGCGGCTGAACGGTTTGTTGATTAGTCATCATAATTCCTCCTCGTGAATACATACATACTGAGATTAATAATGCACAGTTAATAATAAAAATAGATTCCGGATGCAGCATGCGATCCGGTATTTTCTGTGGACATTTTAGCACAGTATAAGTTGAAAAAAAAAGCACTAACTGTTGCTGATATTGCACAGTATAATCCCGGAGAGCCGGTGTTGTCAATAATTGTTTTCCCCTGGTTAAAACGTCTTGGGAGACATCCTCCGAACCAGGTCAGCGATCGTATACCGGCTAAGCACCTCGCGCAAGCTCTGGTCCATCTCGGCCGTAATATCCGAGAAAACTTCCTTCATCTCGATTCCGAACGTGTGAGTGCCCGTCGAATCTTTAATCCCGAAGCAGAGCGGACTGCTCACCTGAAATGCACTGTAAACATCCACAAGGTTAATCGACTCCGGCGCTTTTTTGAGCCTGTAGCCGCCGTCGCGGCCTTCACGGGTCTCAAGGAATCCTTCTCTCGCGAGAATCGCCAGAACCCTCCGCATCAGAGTAGCTTCCGATTGCAAATAATTCGCGATTTCGACGCTTGGACACGTCTGGATATTTTCTTTGGCCAAAATGATCAAAGCCTGAACTGCGAGGCCAAACCATTTGGGATGATAGTTGCCCGAGCATTTATCCAGCGTCATCTCATCGTCTCCTTTCGAGGTCCGGTGTTATGCGATATCCGCATGTTCCTGAATTGTATCGCGAACCGGCCGGATTGAGCAAGGTTTTAATCTGATTTTTTAACAAAAAAGACGGTCATTTGAATAGTTTTTCCTTGATTCAATAAACTATAATTTGAAATGTAAGCACTTTCATTCTTTGGGTGGAGTCATCTTTTTCGAGCAGCAATTTTCTGTCCCATATTTATAAGCCGGAAGGAGGTTGCCAGAGTGATCTTGAGTGTTTGCCGCGGTTCTACGGTTCTACGCTGATGATGGCGCGTGATACTATTAGCTCACAATCCACACAAATCTGTGACAAGCAAATTTTTACTTAAAAAAGAGGAGGCTTTCTAATGAAAAAACTAACAGCGGCTTCATTAACTTTCATATTGTGCTTCGCCTTTATGATTGGCGGCTTCGCATCTGCGTCCACGCCAACCGTTTACAACTTTAATTTTGGCGCAGGATCTGCAGTTCCGGGCTATATTGGAGTGAGCGCTTCCGACGCATACACTCCCGAGAAAGGGTATGGTTTTAATACACCTCAAGACATAATTAATGTTGCAGCATCCGGTTCAGGCGTGGGAAGCACAGCGGTTCAGTTTGTAAAGTACGGGGTAAAGAGCGCAAACACATTCAATGTTGATTTAGATAAGGGTCTTTACCGGGTTCAGGTGATGTTAGGGGACACAAATAGGGCGAGCGTAGCGGCTGAAGGTGTCTATCAACTTTTAAATTTAACGGGAGCCAATCCTGAAGATTCATTTCTGATTCCTATCACAGACGGACAATTAAATCTCATTGTAACTGCAGGCAGAGAGGGTACCGCCTACACATTGGCCGCTCTCGTCATTACCAAAGTGTCGAAATTTGCTACGATGCCCAGAACGATATGGATCGGTGGGGATTCGACAGTAAGCAACTACTATCCAAAGGATGCCGATGAACTCGTCGGTTGGGGACAAATCGTACCGGAGCTTGTTAATCCGGAGATCTTTAAGGTTAGAAATATGGCTTCCGCCGGACAAGTTGCAAAAGGCTTCTTGGAAGGCGGATCACTGGAAACAATCCTTAAATACATTAAAAGTGGAGATTATTTCCTGTTTGAAATGGGTATCAATGATGAGAAGGCGTATTCTGAAGGTCAATTCAAAATATACATGCGGCAAATTGTCGAGGCGGTGAAAGCCAAAGGGGCGACAGTCATCTTAGTGCCTCCTCAAGGGCGGGCCATAAGCTGGACTACGGATAGCAGTGGGAACCCGGTGCACAATGCCGAAAATGGTTTCTATAGGCACACAACCATTGCTTTATCGAAAGAACAAAATGTCGGACTTGTGGATCTCAACGTTCTAAGCTCGGCTTACTTTACTTCCATAGGGCCGGTAGAGACGGATCTTCTTTATAAGACCGGTGATTGGTTGCACTTTAATCGCAAAGGCGCCACAGTCCTTGCTAAGCTTGTCGTGCAGGATATGCAAAAACAAGGTATGGATGGCTTTGACTACTTGATAAGCTTCTAACGGTTACATGCGGTTGAATTTATCGTTGATATTGCGAAAGGGACACATTCGTTAGAGGCTGTTGCCAGTATTCTCAAACAATTTACTGTTTGAAAAGTAAGGAGGCGCTTGGCAAGGTGACATGCCTCCACCATCACCCGACCGCTAACGGTCGGGTTTTGCATATTAGGAGAGTAAATTGGTGTGTTTGGCGTTTTTACACCAGGACCAATCAAAATCTGGCATTAACATCTGCATTAATAAGGTAATATAAAAATTAAAATATTCTCTTGTAAAAACATTAATTACGTAATAATATTATTATTGAAAGCGCTTAACAGTGCGAGGCATTTTTTTGTGGAGGGGGGACATGTATTTCTATAGGTACCAAGCAAATGGCGGGGAAGATGCAGCTTTTCATAATAACCGGAGTCACGCCGTTATTCTATGAATGCGCTTACAATTTGTGGAATGTTGAAGCTAAATCGTGCATTTAGGGAGGTTCACGGGCTTGAGAAAATTATGTTCAATTTTTAACTGCGTAATCCTTACATTAACTTTGGTTCTGCCTGCTGCGGCATCTGCCGAGGCGGTTACAGAGAAGGAAAAGAATGTGCCGGCAGCTTTGGTGAGGCTTGATAAGACTGATCTTGCGCTTGCGGTTGGGCAATCCGATACATTAACCGCAAATATTACTCCTCCTGTCGCTACCGACAAAAGCGTGCAGTGGTCCTCCAGCGATCCGGCGGTTGCCGCGGTTGACGGCAGCGGAGTTGTTACCGCGGCTGCAAATGGGACAGCCGTTATTACAGCAACATCTGCATCCAATCCGAAGGCGTCGGACTCCGCGACGGTCACCGTTTATACGGTGCCGGTTGGACAGGTGACACTGGATAAGTCTGAAATAAACTTGGTCGCCGGATACAAAGAAACGTTAAGTGCGACCGTCCTCCCGGACAATGCGACTCATAAAAATCTGGTATGGACCTCTACTCACCCGGAGATCGCTGCGGTAGATGCGAACGGAGTCGTTACTGCGCATAAGCAGGGCACGGCTGTGATCACCGCCGCATCCGTTTCCAATCCGGACAAGACGGCTTCTGCCACGGTTACGGTCAGCTGGGGCTTTACGGTGCCTCCGGAATTCCAGAACGCGTCTGTCCATGACCCGTCCGTGATTCTCGTTGGGGATACTTATTATGTTTTCGGATCACACCTTGCCGCCGCGAAGTCCAAGGATTTGATCAACTGGACCCGTTTTGCCGAAGGCGTCAACGCTGATAATCCATTGTTCGACAATGTCCTGGAAGAGCTCAAGGAAGCCTTTGAATGGAGTACGGTGCAGGGCTTATGGGCGGCGGATGTCATTCAATTGCCGGACGGCAAATTCTATATGTATTACAATTCCTGCCAAGGAACGTCACCGCTGTCGGCTATGGGGGTGGCGGTAGCGGACAATATCGAAGGACCGTATGTGAACAAGGGTATTTTCGTCACCTCCGGCAAGGGTAAGGCTCGGGACGGAATAACCAACTACAATGCCGTTATCCATCCGAACGCTGTCGATCCGGACGTATTCTTCGATAAAGAAGGCAAGCTGTGGATGGTATATGGCTCCTATTCCGGCGGCATCTTTATTCTGGAGATGGATCCGAATACCGGTCTCCCGCTGCAAAACAGCCTGTTAAATATGGAGAACAACGGATATGGCCGTAAATTGACCGGCGGGTACCATACACGCATTGAAGCGCCTTATATTCAGTACGTTCCGGCAACGGACGATTACTTCCTGTATGTCACCTTCGGCGGCCTGGATTCTGTGGGCGGTTACAATATGAGGATCGCTCGGGCGGATAACCCGGCTGGACCTTATTATGACGCCGAGGGCAATAATATGATCAATGCCACAGCGTCGCCCGGCGCGCAGGCCTTTGACGACAAAGCCATCGAACCGTACGGCGTGAAACAAATGGGCAATTTCCTGTTCAGCAATCTGGATGCGGCTCAGAATTATCCGACCTACGGATATGTTTCCGCAGGCCATAATTCAACCTATTACGACAAGAGCAGCGGAAAATGGTTCAACATTTTCCACAGCCGGTTCCCGTTCCGGGGAGAAGCTCACGAGATCAGAGTACACCAGCTGTTCATGAATGAGAATGGCTGGCCGGTGCTCGCTCCTCACCGATATGCAGGGGAAACGATCGCCCCGGTCACCGAGCAGGATGTGGTCGGCGGGTACCATTACATCAACCATGGGAAATCCATCACGAAAGATATTACACGGTCCGTGTTTGTAGAATTGAACCCCGATCATACGATAGGCGGATCGGTGTCCGGCACTTGGGAGCTGCGCGGAGAACACTTTGCCAGGTTGAACGTGAACGGCGAAGTTTATGATGGCGTGTTTGCCCGCCTGTGGGATCCCACGACGAGCGATGTCGTCATAACCTTCAGCGCGATTTCGAGCAAGGGCGTTGCCGTGATGGGCAGCCAATTGGCTCCGTTATCCGACAAGCAGGCTGTAGCAAACACGTATAATTCACTGACGCTGGGTGATACGAGCAGAGTGTACGGCAATATCGCGCTGCCGACACAAGGCGCACGTAATGCAGTTGTTACCTGGGCTTCCTCTAACCCCGCGGTCGTAACCGAAACCGGAGCAGTCACCCGTCCCTCCGAGTCCGAGGGGGATAAGGCGGTCGAACTGACGGCAACGATTACGATGGGCAGCGAAACAGCTTCCAAGGTCTTTACCGTAATCGTAAAAGCGGTACCAAGCGATCCGCTGGCGGACGGTCTAACCGCACACTACAGGTTTGACGACAGCTTGTCCGAAGCAACGGGGCAGCAAAACGAAGGAACCGTTACAGGCAGCAAAATTGACAATACGGGCGGAAGCATCACCTACAGTACAGGGGCTTTAGGCCATGCTGCGGTGTTCGACGGGGCATCGGGCGTGAGACTTCCTGACGGATTAATCAAGGGTGATGTATATTCCGTCTCGATGTGGCTCAATCCGAAGACTCTTACAAGCTTCGCCACAACCTTCTTTGGAGCGGCTTCGACGGATAGTTGGGTCAGTCTAGTACCGCAGTCGTGGGACTCGAACCTGATGCTCTGGTCTGGCACGGCATGGTATGACGGCATTACCAATACGAAGATGCAGACAAATGCCTGGGCGCACGTCGTATTTACGGTCGATAAAGGCAATCTGAAGGTATATGTAAACGGTGTTCAGAAATTTACAGGCTCGAATTTTCCGAACGTATTTACGAATGCCGACGGAGTATTCGGACTTGGGGTGAACTTCTGGGATGCGCCTTTCAACGGATCGATGGATGATCTTCGGGTCTATGAAATCGCGCTGTCCGCTGACAAAGTAAGCCGGTTGTATAATGTTGATCCGGATCCGGGTGTGCTTGTAGAGCAGATCGCGGTCGGGTTCGCAGAGAAGCAGATCGCGGTCGGGACGAAATTCACGCCGCAGGTGGCGGTGCTGCCGCTCAACGCAGGCAATAAAGCGCTTGAGTGGTCATCGGCAAATCCGGCAATCGCCGCAGTCGATCCGGTGACAGGCCAGGTGACGGGCGTATCGATCGGAACGACGACGATCAAGGCTTTGGCCAAAGACGGCAGCAATGCCTCGGCGAGCTACACAGTTGTTGTTACGGGCGGTCTTGTCGCACATTATGCGTTTGAGAGTAATCTGGCAGACTCTACCGGTCAGAGAACCGCCGGAACCGTAACAGGGAATAGAATTAACAATACGGGCGGTATCATCACGTATGCGGCGGGTAAATCCGGGAAAGCGGCGGTCTTTAACGGTCTTTCCGGCGTTCGCCTTCCGGACGGACTCATTTCCGGCAATGTATATACGGTGTCGATGTGGCTTAACCCTACTGCGCTGACGGAATTTACGACGACGTTCTTCGGCGCCAGAACGACGGACAGTTGGATTAGTTTTCTCCCGAAGGGCCATGGATTCGTCAATAACGATACGATGCTTTGGTCGGGTACAGCGTGGTATGATGCGGGCACAGGCATGAAGATGAAGGCAGGAGAGTGGGCGCATGCTGCATTCACGGTCGATAACGGCAATGTGAAAATCTACATCAATGGAGTTCTTAAGTTTACCGGTACGGGTTTCCCGAATGTGTTTACAAACTCCAGCGGCGTGTTCGGCCTCGGGGTCAACTATTGGGACATTCCTTATAACGGTTTGATGGATGAGCTAAGGGTTTACAATATGGCGCTAAGCGGCGCGCAAGTGGCCGAACTGGCCAAGTGATTTAAACAGGCTGCCGGGAGTTCCCGCTCGGCAGCCTGAAATATCAATCAACCAAATATCAGTCATTGACAAAGTCGGACCATTCGACTATAGTTGCATGTGCAAACAACTATAAGACAATCATTTTGTATGACCTGAAGGGGAGTGTTTGCTGTGGACAATCGGATTTGTTTGATTACAGGGGGCAATTCAGGTTTTGGCAACCGCCTTGGAGCTTGCGAACAAGGGAGCAACCGTAGTCATTTTATGCAGACGCCGGGAGAATGGGGAAGCCGCGGTCAAGGAAATCAAAGACAAAAGCGGAAACGAACGCGTGGAGCTTATTGTCGCAGACCTCGCTTCACAGAAATCGGTTCGTCAAGCCGCGGAGACATTCAAGCAGCGCTTCAATAAGCTTTCATATTGTTTACGAAAGAGCTCGCACGCCGGTTAGAAGACAAGCCGATTACTGTTAACGGCTCCGGGTATTATCAGGACCAACCTTATGAATAATATGCACTGGATTCTAAGAACCATATTCGGTCTTATATCTGCAAATCCGGCAGAAGGGGCAAGAACACCGGTCTATTTGGCGTCGTCGGCGGAAGTGAGAGGCGTGAGCGGGAAGTTTTTCGCGGGCTGCAAGCTTGCCAAAACTACAGCTAATGCCGACAATGCCGATGACGCAAGAAAGCTGTGGGATATTTCGATGCGGCTTATCGGCTCCGGAAGTTGACAATGATTTTGGTGAAGGTGTAAGGTTGTTGGTACAATCATACAGGAAGGAGAGGCGCAGATGTTAGAAAGCTACTTTCAGAACTGCATGTTCTTTGCATCGAATCTGCTGAATCGGGCTATCGGCAAAATGGCGGACGAGGAGTTCAAACCGACAGGCTTATCACCCACATTTGCTTTTTTGATGATGGCCGTGCAGGAACAGCCTGGCATCACCCAGAAGGAATTAGGGGAAGCGCTGCATGTCACTCCTTCTACGATTACCCGTTTCATTGAGAAGTTGGTTTATAAGGGCCTGGTGACAGCCCGAAGCGAAGGGAAAAGGTCTCATGTTGAGCTTACACCTTTAGGCATCGAACGCATGGAAGTCATCAGGGAAGCATGGAAAAACCTGTTCCGTCGTTACTCCGAGATTTTGGGTAAGGAAGAAGGAAGAAGTATGACGCGCATGCTGTATGACTTAAGCAAGAAGTTAGACGATAAAGTTTAAGTCGGTTAACATAAGGTTCAAATAATAGTATAAGCTATGATAAGAGATAAGAGAGCGCCGTGACAGGTGCTCTCTTTTTCTGTTATTTGGCGTTAATAGATGATACAAGAATCGTCATGCATAAGATTTAGTAGAGGTGGACTGCAGCTTGGTTCGAAGGATGCATCTATTGTCGATTTCCCGGCCTTTTATTGGGTTTTGTCAAAAATTCGCAACTTTAATAGAAAAATAATGTCGAAAAAGGGTTTTTTAAGGGGGTTTTTTAGAAATTGTACAGATTTGCTGTTTAACATAGTAAATAGGGCCCAGAGGTGATACAAGGCTGCTTCACTTTGGGGTTAAGCATGCAGCGGCCAAACAGAATAGTCGAGAGGAGAAATCAAATTTTGAAACAGAGAGTCGTAGGGAAACGTTTAGTCTCACTTTTAATGTCGCTGTTTCTGCTGGTAGGAGCAGTGACGCCTACCGCGTTTGCGGCAGGGGGAGGAACTGGCGGCGGAGCTACTTTTTTTACCGATACCGATAATTGGGGCGGACTGGATTCGGGAGGTAACGAGAATGCTGTAGATCAGGACCTTGACTTTGCCGCTAAAATAGGAAACGGCGATCCCTTATATCCTATTGAATTCAAAATCGAAAACGTTCAACAGATACCTGCAGAAAGTGCTTATTTACTAATTCGTGCGCAGGATGTGGACGAGTATGATGGAAATAGCGGCACGGGGGAATGGGACCGTGTTTATTTTTCATCGACCCCTACGGATATCGTGTTAGGAGCCCCTTATACCGATTGGGCTCAAAGTCCTAACAGCACCCTGGCAGGCCAAGATAATACTTATAAAAGAGAATTTACGCAGAGCACCTACATCGGAGCTCTTTCCGGTAACAACAATTTATGGAATACGACAGCCATTAAATTAGATAGTGCGGCTCTTAGCAGGATTCAATTAGGAGATAACTTTGTCGGTATTTCCACACATCATTATTTTGAGGCTACCACTACTTTCAGCGATTGGGTCGTCAATGTCGATTGGGGCCAGCTTGTAATTGACGGCGGTGCCCGGACTACTGGCGAAATTACAACAGCGGGTGTCGAGGTTCAGAGCGGTAAGCTCATTATCGACCCTGAATTTCTGCCGAAGACTAACGGCAATTTTGCAATGGAAATCAATGTGATCCAGGAAGTGGAGAACGGCGGCGGTGACATTGTCGAGCAGAACCTGGTAACTTCGCAGCAATTTTTTCCGGGAGCCGTGCAAGGTGAATTGGAATCCCCGGCAGCTCCTATTCAGCTTACGAACGCTACTATTGATCCGACAAAAGAATACAAAGTAAATATTATTTTGTTCGACAACAGAGACGGCAGCAGCTTTAACCCTGGTGAAGCCCAGCATATTTACACGCTGTCCACCTTTGATCCGAAGGTTTCGGATATCGTGAAACCAAATGCGCAGCAGTATGCCCCGACTGTATTTACCGGTCAGGAATTTCAGGATAAATTCACTAAAATTAACAGCGCTCCTTTAACCTTGAACAAGGTTAAAATCGTCTCAATTCCGGATCCGGAATTCGGCGTTCTCCAAAGCGTAACGGGAATTGTCTATGCAGGACAGGAAATCCCCTTCGATGAGTTAGACGATCTGCAATTCGTACCAAATCCGGACGGCGGCTTCGATGAAGCGGTCACATTCCAATGGAACGGCTATGATGCCGCTAAAGGCAAATATGCCCAGTTCAATGCTGATGTAACCATCACGCCTAATCTGGCCCCCAGCGCCGGCGATATAGCGATTCCCGTCAATAAGGGCACTGCAGAAGTACCTGTAGGCGATCTTATTGAAAATGCTTATTCCGATGCTACTGACCCTCTGGCAACGGTGCAAATCGTCCAAGTGCCGGTTACCGGCACATTGGTCTATCAAGAAGGCGGGAATGGCGATCTGAAGGTCGCCGCAGATGGCGAAGAGATTTCTGCAGTCGAACTGCAATCTCTCAAGTACATCCCTTCATCCCCGGAACAAACCGGGCCTGTAACGTTCCAATGGAACGGATCGGATGGCACGCAATATGGGCAAGAACCCGCAACTGTTACGATCAGCATCAATACACCACCGATCGTAATCAACACAGCGGAAACGGGACTTGAAGGGCAGCCTGTTACCATATCGAAGAACGATTTGGTCTATGTGGATGATGACGGCGACACATTGACTAAAGTGCGTATTGCCGTTCCGGCCGCCGACAAGGGGACACTTCAATATAAGACTGTCACCGGGACGACATATGTAGATGAAGAAAATAATGAGATTAATTTCGCTGATCTCGAAAGCCTGGTTTTTTATCCCGCACCGGGACTGCCGGTAAGTGAGCCGGTCGTTCTGCAGTGGGAAGGGTACGACGGTAAGCAATACTCGGAGCTGCCCGCTAATATAACTATCACTTATGATGGTATCCCGATTGCAAAACCGCAGGTTGTGGATGTGGAGGAAGGAACGTTATCGATTCCGGTTACGCTGGTTGGCGAAGATGCGGAAAACTCGGAATTG
This sequence comes from Paenibacillus sp. sptzw28, assembly GCF_019550795.1. Classification (NCBI taxonomy): domain Bacteria; kingdom Bacillati; phylum Bacillota; class Bacilli; order Caryophanales; family Paenibacillaceae; genus Paenibacillus; species Paenibacillus sp. sptzw28. The sequence continues at coordinate 32,997 of NZ_CP080545.1, read as the reverse complement.
GCATATAACATTACCGCACAGCCAACGAGCGGAACGCTGCAGCAGCAGCAGTCCGGAGAATGGATCTATACGCCGGACCCTGACTTTAAGTGGGGAACGGATAAATTCTCCTTTACTGTGACGGACAGCGTCTATCAACAGCAAAGCACACCTGCCGAAGTCATTATAACGGTTCACCGGTCACTCGACGGATGGGTAGGGGACAAGGAGCTTGGGGATCCTGCAATTGTCAAAGCTATTCCAGGACAGCCGCTTCCATTATCGGCAGTAAGCTCGCTTCTGGCTGATGAAGTCACTGCGACGGTTGATGGAAAGCCCGTTAAGCTTACTTTGATGAATGCAGACACTTACCAAACCGATGGATTCAAGAAATGGGAGAATGCCAATTTCATTCTTCCGTCAGCAACGGCTGCAGGACAATATACGGTAACCTTCGAGGCCAGGAAATCCGATAATTCCTTGCTTCCGGCAGAACCGGCGTCCAAGCTGTCCGACAATAAGTTTGAATTAGTCGGAATGGGGCTGGAGCTGAGCGCCAATCCGGAGAGAATCGTGGGAGACGGCAATTCGACCACCGAGCTGACGGCTTTGCTTGTGGATTCGGACGGCAATCCAATCTCCGGGGTTGAAGTGGAATTCAGCGCTCCTAAAGGGTCGTTCGTAGGCTCTAATAAAGCTGTCACAAATGAACAGGGGAAAGCGGTCGTAACGTATAAATCGGAGAAAATTACAGGTATCAACGAGCAGCAGATTCCGGTTACGGCCAAAGTATATGATCCTTCCAAAGGGTTGTTCGGGCAAGATGAGATTAAGATATACTTCCAACCGGCGAGCATTAACGGGGTCATTACCAAGGGAGACTCGAACCAGCCGGTTGCCGGTACGACGGTACGCGTAACGCTCGATCTCAATGGAGACGGGAAGATCGAAGCAGGCGTGGACTTTGACCGGACGGTTGTTACCGACGCCAACGGTGCGTATTCGATTCCGGTTCCGAAGGGGGACGCGGAATACAATCTGCAAATTACACAGCAGGTTCTTGTAGGCGGAGTAGAAACGCCTGTAACCTTCAATCAGAAAGCCAAGGTCGGTGAGGTAACCGGCAGCAATGACGAGAGCTTCGATTCCGAGAAGACCGTAACCGGTATCGTCCTCTTCAAGAATCCGGACGGCAAATCAAGTCTGATCAGCAATGAATTGATTGGCAAAACCAAAGTGTACCTGAAGGATGCCGGCGGAAATTATGTTTCCGAGGGCGGCGTTCCGAAAGCATTCGAGCTGCAAGCTCAAGGTCTGTTCAATGCGGACGGATTATCCGTAGGCGATTATACGCTGGAAGTCCGCTATGAATTAGAGCCCGGCGTAGAAATTACCATAAGCCGCGGGACTGTCGGCGTTAAAGCCAACGGTGAAATGAACATTACCGAGGAACTGGTCGATCCGTACGGGACGATCACGGACGCCGTTACAGGCGCGACTATCGAAGGTGCGAAGGTCGTTCTGCACTATGCGGATACACAGCGCAATAAGGACAATGGCAGAACACCGCACGGGAAAGTTACTCTTCCTGCGCTTGTCGGCTTCGAACCGAACAATAACGCGAGTCCGGAGCAGTACAGCGACGTGCATGGTTTCTACGCGTACATGGTTTTCCCGGAGACGGATTATTATCTGGTCGTTACGAAGGACGGGTACCAGACGTACACGAGCCCGACGATTTCGGTAGAACGGGATATCGTGAGACATGACCTTAAATTGAACCCGTTCTCGGGAGGCGCTTATTTCCCGCCGGCCAAGCCGGAGGTATCGCTCAATTTATCCGTGGACAAAAATCTCGTGGAAGAGGGCGGACAATCGACCATTACGGTTGATTACTCCAATAAATCCCTTACTTCCATGGTATCCGGAAACGTTACAATAACACTGCCGGAGGGCGTGGAAGTTGTAGATGCAGACGGAGGCCAAGTTAGCGGAAACAAGATTACATGGGCGGTTAAAGATCTGGCCGCAGGGCAAAAAGGAAGCTTCGCCGTCGTTGTCAAGTGGCCGCAGCTGAATGCGCAGGAAGCGTCCTTCGACGCATCGGGCGAATTCTCCGTAAACGGTAATTCGGCCGAGCCGGTGAAGGCACAGTCGGCAATCAAGATTCAGGTGTTCTCGAATCGTTATGCCAATCTGCAGCACCAGCGCTATATTCTCGGATTTCCTGACGGTCTGTTCAAGCCGACTCGTTCACTTACGCGTGCCGAACTGGCTGCGGTTGTCGCCCGTCTCGCGGAGAACGGCGAACCAGCCGAATCACTGAGCTTCATCGATGTGCCGGCCGATTTCTGGGCCGCGAAATATATCAAGATTGCAGTGAAGAACGGTTACTTCGGCGGGTTCGAAGACGGTACGTACCGTCCCGATGCGCCTGTCACCAGAGGCGAGCTGGCAGCAGTAATGACACGCTTCCTCAAGCTTAATGTCGGTCAATCCGACGAGCAGCATTTTTCCGATGTAAAGGGACACTGGGCAGCTTCCGCTATTGAGCAGTTGTACCGCAGCAAATACGTCTTGGGCTATCCTGACGGAACGTTCAAGCCGGGCAACAGCATATCCAGGTCCGAGGCTGTAACGCTGATTAACCGGATGCTGCACCGCGGACCTCTCAAAGGCATGGAAGTGCAGTTCCCGGATATTCCGGAAACTCACTGGGCATTCGGAGATGTGCAGGAAGCCACTGTCTCGCATGAGTCGATCCGTAATGCGGACGGCAGCGAGACATGGGTGAAGAACATTAATGATAACGTCGAGTAACGGGGCGTAAGGTTTGTTGAGTAAGGATTGATTATACCCGGCCGCAGCAGTTAAATGCGCGGCCGGGTATTTTTTTATCTGAAAGGTGTGGAAGGGTGAGATTATTGAAATCAAACTTGAGTATGTGATGCCGGGGAAAGCCGAACGCCCCTTCCTTGACTTCCCCATTCCGAAAAGGTATCATTATTTTACTATTATGTATACGCTTACATAAAATTGATAAAAGTAATCAATTTCTAGGCTGGAAAGAAGGTGGAAGGCATATATAGTTTGTTTTCAGAATATTCTATCTATTAAATGGCGATTCTCTTAAATTTGTTTTGTAAGCGGGTTTATTTTCTTCGGGAAAGGCATTCTCACCTTTGATCTGCTCAAAATTTGCCGGAAATTGATAAGAGACGGGAGAGAGCCGGATGCAGAAACAAGAATGTGTAGCCATGCTGCTCGCAGGCGGTGAAGGCAAAAGATTAAGCCATTTGACAACAAAGCTGGCAAAACCTGCAGTACCCTTCGGCGGCAAGTACCGGATTATTGATTTTACCCTGAGCAACTGCAGTAATTCGGGTATTCACACGGTAGGTGTGCTGACCCAATATCAGCCGATGGTACTAAACTCCTACATCGGAATCGGCAGCTCATGGGATTTGGACCGGAAAAACGGCGGGGTGACCGTACTTCCCCCTTTTATGGAACAAAGAGGCGGCAGCTGGTACAAAGGAACCGCACACGCGATATACCAGAATATTCATTATCTCGAGCAATACGATCCCGATTATGTGCTGGTGATTTCCGGTGACCATGTATACAAGATGAATTACGCCCTCATGCTTGAGCAGCACAAGGAATCTAAGGCCGATGCCACTATCGCGGTTATCGAAGTGCCGATTCAGGAAGCAAGCCGGTTCGGCATCATGGATGTGGATTCGGACGACCGAATTACCGAGTTTGAGGAAAAACCGAAGCAGCCGAAAAACAACCTTGCTTCCATGGGAATTTACATATTTACGTGGGATGTGCTGAGAAGAAACTTAATCGCCGATGCAGAAAACCCCGAATCGGACAATGACTTCGGCAAAGACATCATTCCATCAATGCTCGATAGCGGCAATTCGATCTTTGCCTACCGTTTCAACGGGTACTGGAAGGATGTCGGAACTGTCGAAAGTCTGTGGGAAGCGCATATGGATCTGCTGCTCGACGATCCGCCGTTTACGCTTCATGACCACAAATGGCGGATTTACGCAAAGAACCCGAACAAGCCCCCGCACCATATTGCGTCTACCGGTAAAGTTATCGGCTCCCTGGTGAACGAAGGATGCATGGTATTCGGGGAAGTTGATCACTCCGTATTGTTTTACGGCGTTCACGTCGGCCAAGGCAGTCTCATCAAAGACTCGGTCATCATGCCTTACGCCCAAATCGGGGAGAACGTAACGATCCATAAGGCTATAATCGGGTCAGGAACCGTTATCCAGGACGGGGCGCATGTCGGAAGCCCGGACGAATCGGCGGAAATCACCTTGGTCGGCGATAATATGGTCATTTCTTCTCAATTGGTATAGGAGTGATTCGCGATGAATAATGTGTTAGGTGTTATCAACCTCAGCATCAATCAGCCGCTCCTTCACGAACTGACATATTCACGGGCCACTGCGACGGTACCCTTCGGGGGCCGATACCGTCTGATTGATTTTGTGCTGTCCAACATGGTGAATTCCGGGATCAATAATGTGGCGGTGCTCGCTCATAATAGTTATCGTTCCATCATCGACCACCTTGGTTCAGGAAAAGAGTGGGACCTGGATAGAAAGCACCGGGGGTTGTTCATTCTACCGCCCAATAACAGCCATGCTCCGGGTTTTAACGGCGATTTGCAAAACTTTTACGGCTCCCTCGAATACTTCGACCGCAGCAATGAAGAGTACGTAGTCGTTTCCAGCAGTCACATGATCTGCAATATCAACTATACCGAAGCGGTGGAGAACCACCAGAGGACCAAGGCGGATATCACCGTTATTTACAAGGAAATGGAGGATGACAGCGGGGATTTCTCAAACCTCATTACGCTTGATATCGCTGAAGACGGACGGGTTGTACGCATGACCGAGAACCGGCTAACCAATCAAAGCAGTAAAGTATATATGCGCATGATCGTCATCAAGAAAGACCTGCTGATTGATTTGGTTAAGAAAAGCGTCAATCAAAATTACTACGATCTGGTGCGGCATGTCATTATCCGGAATCTGAACACATTAAAGGTACACGCCTACGAATACAAAGGCTATCTCGCCATCATCAATTCCGTCCAAAATTATTACAAGTACAGTAAAGAACTGCTAAATCCCGAAGTATGGAAGTCTCTCTTCTACGAGCCCGGTTTGATTTATACGAAGATCAAGGACGAACCGCCGGCCAGATATGCCCGGAGCGCGAACGTATCCAATTCGCAGGTGGCTAACGGCTGTATAATTGAGGGAACGGTCGAGAACAGCATCTTGTTCCGGGGGGTTCGAATCGGCAAAGGCGCCGTTGTCAGAAACAGCATTCTGATGCAGAAATGCGTGATCGAAGAGGACTCCACTCTGGACCACGTCATCCTCGATAAAGAGGTATATGTCACTCGCGGAAACATGCTGGCAGGTGAGGAAACGTCGCCTACGGTATTCACCAAGAAGAGCCGTATTTAATGCTGCGGTTGTATATCGGAATAGTATACGGATCGCGAAGGCAGTAAGACTTTGTCATAATAGAATCAGAGAGGGCTCTCCGGAGCTCTTTTTTGCGTAGTTTTATCAAATTTTAATTGGATGATCAATTTTTAAAGTTTCCAAAATGAGGTCCTTTATTTAAAGTAGGTAAGGCATGGAAGCGTTTTTAGACGAATAAAACGAAAGCGTTTCCATAGAACGAGCGGAAAGGAGAACTGAAGCCGTTATCAAATGATGGATAATCGCAGTACTATCAGGTACACGATAACTTAAATTCATTTCAAAGGAGATGTTTTATGTCAAGATGAGGAGCTATTTAACCTGCCCTCGTATTTAACAGTAACACAATTTATTAACAAGGAGGCATCACATGAACCTGTTTAACATAAAGGATTTCAGGAATGTTTTGGTGTTTTCGCTGACAGCTGTGTTGTTCTTATCGACCATTTTAACCGGAGTAATATCTAACCCGAAACATGTAAGCGCTGCTACTTTCACGCATGGGGGGATATTGTATTCACAAGCCGATTTTGACCGCGCCAAGCAGAAGGTTGCGGCAGGGGTCAGCCCTTGGATCGATTCATGGAACGCCGGCAAGAATACGTCATTTGCTTCGCCTTCGTATACTCCGAACCCTGTAGCAGATCCGTACAGGTGGGGAGGCCATCCGGATAACGGGAACACTGAACTGTTTAACGATTCGGAGGCGGCGCTTGTTCAGGCTATTATCTGGAAGGTTTCAAGCGATTCAACGGAGGCCAATAATGCAAAATTGAAAGCACAGCAAATTTTGGATGCTTGGTCAAGTAAGGTGAACACTGCGGTAGGCGGCGATGAAGTTCAATTACTGGCAGGGATCACAGGTATAAGGCTGGCAGCTGCGGCTGATATTTTGCGGGGGGACACCGCATGGGTGAACGCCGGTAAATTCACTGCGGCAAAAGATATGCTTCGAAACTATTTTTATCCGGGTCTGCGCGACTATCTCGCAAACCACTACAATAAAAACGGATCGACATACCCTTACTATTATCGCGGTAACCAGGACCTTGTTGCCATGCAAACGATCATGGCGATCGGCATCTTGTGCGATGATATCGCCCTATACAATGAAGCTGTCGATCATTTCAAGAACGGGAATTTTAACGGGCGGGCGACTTACTATCTCTTTCCTACAAGCGACCCGAACCTGGCGCAGTCCGAGGAAAGTGGCCGCGATCAGCCTCATACCCAGCTTGGGATCGGGGCACTGGCGAACATGGCGCAAATGTCGTACATTCAACACAACGGTGATGCAAGTTTCGAAGATTTATACGAATATTCGAATCAGCTCATTCTTAAAGGATTTGAATATACGGCCAAATATGTTAACGGCGGTACGGTGCCGTTTACGCCTATCTATACCTTTGACTGGAGAAACGAGCCTGTAGTCTCCGAAGCGGGCAGGGGGCAATGGCGTCCGATATACGAGATGGTGTGGAACCATTACCACAGCGTGAAAGGGTTGGCTGATGTCACACCCTCGGATCCGGTCTACTATACCAAATCACTCGTAGCCTCGGTTCGACCGGAGGGCATTTCGACTGATCATCAGCCGTTTACGACGTTGTTATACACGCAAAGCCCGGTTATATCAGGCGAGACCTATACGCTGATGAATCCGAACAGCGGTAAGGTATTGGACGTTGCTTCCGGCGGGACAGCCAACGGGACGAATGTGCAGATCTGGCAGGATACCGGCGGCGATAATCAGCGCTTCACCATTATTGACAACGGTGACGGCACATACCGTTTGATTGGCGTCCAAAGCGGCAAAGCGCTTGATGTCAGTGGTCTTGGCACTGCGAATGGAACGAACGTGCAAATATGGTCATACTTAGGCGGCGCGAATCAGAAATGGAGAATTATAGGCAATGCGGATGGTACGTATAAATTAATCGACTCCAACAGCGGCAAAGCGCTTGATGTGACCGATATCGGAACGGCAAACGGAACGAACGTGCAGATCTGGTCGGACAACGGCGGTGCTGCCCAGAAGTGGAAGTTCATTCGCGGAGGGATCTCCTCGGGAGCGACATACGAGCTGCAGAATCCAAACAGCGGTAAAGTGTTGGATGTTGCCTCCGGCGGTACCGCGGACGGGACGAACGTGCAAATCTGGCAGAGCACCGGCGCTACCAATCAACGATGGACCATTACAAGCAACGGAGACGGAACATACAGGGTGCTTGGCGTCCAAAGCGGCAAATCGCTCGACGTGACCAGTTTTGGCACTGCCGACGGAACGAATGTGCAGATATGGACATCCGGCGGTGGAGCGAACCAGAAGTGGAGGATTGTTAGCAATAATGACGGCACGTTTAAATTAGTCGACGCCAATAGCAACAAAGTGCTCGAGGTCAGCGGAAGCGGAACGGCAAACGGCGCCAACGTGCAAATATGGACGAATAACGGTTCTGCCGGTCAGAAATGGAAGCTTGTTCGGAAATAGCGTAATCCTTTTATAGAAGGGCTGCAAAAAAACACCTTAACAGGTGTTTTTTTACGTTCTGCTTTATGCGTAACTTAATATGCGTTCTGACTTCTTGTGTGAAGATGTTTATGATTAGGTAAAAAGAATCATATTTTATTGAAATGATTGTAACATCCTGCACTTCTATGTATAATTTTGGATGTTAGTAGTTTAATAGAACCATGATGAAAGCACCAAACCAAGTGCTTGAACAAAGGCAAACCCGAACGAAAGTCGGGGACGCAAAACCACGGGTCTTCCGTCATGAAGCAATTCATGACCTGACAGCCGGGCTGCTCAAGTGTCTTGGTTTTTGTTGTTAATAAGGGGGAGATCAGATGAAGAACGTATCGAATAAGATGGTAAAGGGTTTGCTAATTCTTGGGCTGGTTGGAGGATTCGTACTACCGGCGGGAGAGCGGGTGTCCGCCGAGACCGCCTACACCTACCAAGATGCATCAACGTCGTTTGCCATTGCAGGCAGCAGCATAAACCTGTCGGGAGAACATGCGGTATGGCGAGGCAACGATAAGAAACTGATTGGGCAGGTTTATTACGGCAATACGCGAACCGGCCTAAAGATGGCAGTCACGACTCACGGAAAACCGACCGATTCCCCCGCGGTGGGAGTGAATGCAGCCGGCGAAGCCGTCGTTGTATGGGCGGACAAACGGAATTACAGCGACGGGCCAAGCAATTTCAATTGGGATATCTACAGCTACAATATCAGCACGAAAACCGAGAAGAAGCTAAACGACAATGTGGGCCAGAACCGGATTCCATCTATAGACGGCAATTATATTGTCTGGCAGACAAATCCGTCCTACGAAATTTATTTGTACGATATGGGAACCGGTACATTGTCGCATTTGGGCAAAGGCCGCGACCCGGTCGTTAGGAGCGGACACATCGTCTATAAAGGGGCAGCGGACGGCGATTTGTACGAATACACGATTGCCTCGGGCATGGTTAAAAAAATTCTGGATTTGCCCCATACGCAATATGTGGAGCGGTTCGTATACAACGGAGAACAAGTCCTTTGGAAGCAGCGGGACCTGGACTACTATGGGAAATACACTTACATAGACCTCGGCGGCAGCAGCCCCCATCCGGTTGATCTGACTCAGCCTGCCCCGCAGAGCAAGACCGAATACTCACAGATGAGCATCGCCAGCGGCACGGCTGTCTGGTTGGAAGCATCCGGTGATTCGGTCATTATGCGAGGCGCGGATTTGAAGAGCAAGGACACCTACAGCCTGGGCTTGGTAAAGCCTACGCAGTTTGTCGGTTTCAACGGAGACGAGCTCACGCTGGTGAGCAATGGAAGCTTGATTACCCGCGAGATTCTCCGGACGGAAGCGGTTCCTTCCAGCCCTATAAGCACGGTACAGCAGCCGGAAGGCACAGTGATCGGCAAGGATGGCGGTATTGTAGCTAAGGGACAGGCTGTTCGTCTGGAGTTCGGACAAGGGACTTTCGATTCGGACGTCCGCATTGGGCTTAAGAAGAGCGATGAAGTATCTGCGGATAAGCTGATTCCAGGCATGTCCTGGGCAGGCATCGCATGGAAATGGACGTCGGAAGCGGAGCTCAAGAAACCGGCGACATTGACCTTCGAGATGGAGCATGCCTTCGAAAAGGCGGACCTGGCCAACCGGGCGGGTATTTACCGCTATGACGAGGCGGCAGGCCGCTGGATTTATACCGGGGGAACAGTGGATTCATTATGGCGGACCATCCGGGCACAAGTACAAGTGCCTGGTCTGTACGGCCTCTTTATTTACGAGCCGTCTTTCACGGATATGAACACCCACTGGGCCAAATCCGAAGTGGAAGTGCTTGCGTCCAAATGGATTGTGAACGGAATGGGCACGGGGAAATTCGTTCCCGGCCAATCTGTTACGCGCGCTCAATTCGCCAAGATGCTGGTAGAAGCAGCCCGGCTCAAAGCGCAGCCTGCGTTCGGTAACAGGTTCAAGGATGTGCCGGCCGGTCATTGGGCTTCCCAGGCGGTCGAGCGGGCTGCTGCAGAAGGCTGGGTCAAGGGTTATGAAGGCAGCCTGTTTAAACCTAATGCGGTCATTACCCGCGAAGAGATGATGGTGATGCTCGTTAATGCCGCAGGCTTGGGGAAGGAAGGGCAAAGCGATGCGCTGGCAGGTTATACTGACGCGGGCAATGTCAAAGCCTGGGCCAAGGAATCGGTTGAAGCAGCGATTAAGAACGGCATGATCAAGGGGAATGGCGACCGGTTGAGCCCAGGCGCTACGTCGACACGGGCGGAGGCGGCCGCAGTTATTTACAGATGGCTGGCCATGAAAGGGGAAGTATTCAATGCGCAAGGAAGCAAATAGTGAACGTCCGCTTAAACGGGGATGGGGTTTAAGTCAATTAGGCAAAAGCTTGTTAGCGTTCATCGTCATGGTCTCGGGACTTCCCCTTCTGCCGAATACTCTGCCTAAGGCTCATGCCGACACGTCGCTGCAGATTGAGACCGGTACGTTCAGCTCGGTTTACGGGGGACAGACTCAGGTTAACTTCAAATTCGACAACCCTGATCCGAATGACGAGACACAGAAGTCGCATGATACTGTGATCACGCTGGAACGCAGCGGATCAACCATAGCAGCGCTTAACACGGGAACATATCCGACTCTTATGAGCAACTCTTACACTTGGAACGGCAAGGTGAACGGAAAGCCGGCCGAAGAAGGCAGCTACGAGATAAACGTGACGCCGACACGGTTCCCGGATCGCGGCAATTCAGGCGACGTTCAGATTGTTAATCCGAACCCTCCGCAGCCAAAAAAAGGCATTCAGATTTTGCCCGACCGGTCAAGTGACACGCATATAATTCGCGGTATTGCGGAGATCGGCACCAAGGTCGAGCTGAAGATGAAACGAATCCGGCGGGTGGGAGATAATACGACCTTTGATGACGGAACGGTCGAAACGCTGGCTGCCGGTGTAACGGTGAAGCCAAGGACATCTTCCTGGGCAAAGGCCATACCTGTGGATGCCTCTTACTTTACGGATTTTCCCGAGCGGTCGGATAACCGACCGGAGGCATATGTCGGTGAATGGGAAGTCAAGGTTCAGCTGCCCGCTTATGAAATAGCAGAGATTCAAGCTTTTGCAGCCAGGGATTTTGATAAGAAACGATCGCCTGGCTCGGAGACCCTGCGTGTGCTGCGCTATAAGGCGCCTGCATGGGGTATCAACTGGGCCGTAGTTGCCAGCTATTATTATAACGTTATCGAGAAAGACGCCATTGTGCAGAAAATAGGCGAGGTGGCCGGATTCAACGGCTTCCCGGTAGAAGATTGCAATGGCCAGGTTTGTTACGGTCCCATAGATCAGGACGTGAATCTGCTGATCATGAATCCGCAGCAGGCGGGCGAGATCGGTCAGACGGATGAAGGCCGGATCCAGCAAGAATATGCGAACCGCAACGGTCACCCGATTGCAGAAGCATTCGATCCGATTAATCTTGCGACGGGCGACTTTGTGTTCCGGCAGACCAATATTGGCGTACAGGCAGTTATTCCACTGGACGTAACGCTTACATACCACAGTCGAGACCGGTATGATGGGGATTTTGGCGTTGGCTGGCATCATACTTATGAACGGGGATTGGAATTCTGGGAGAATGGCGTTATATATGCCGTATCGCCCGAAGGCGCAAGCCACAGGTTCGATCCGACCGGCGGCGGGCAGTACAAGGGACAGGACGGGCTTTATGATACGCTCGTTCGGAATTCCGACGGTACCTATACACAGCAGACGCCGCAGAGGTGGACGTACACCTACCGTAAAGACGGGAAGCTGTATCGGATAGCCGACGCGAACGGAAACACTGTACAGCTGACCTATAAGGGGAGCCTTCTGACGGATATTTCCACGGATGGGGCGAAGCTGACGTTCACCTATGGGAACGGCGGCAAAGTCGTTCGTGTGACCGATCAGACGGGCCGTTATGCGGCTTATGAATACGACGGCATCAACCATGATTTGACCGCAATGATTTTGCCCGATGGGGCCAAGATTTCATATGAGTACGATAAGAAGCATCGAATAACCGCAATCAGCAATCCGAACGAAACGATGAAGCTCCTCAACGAGTATGACGAACAGGACAGGGTGGTACGCCAGCGGGACTTCTCCGGCGCATGGGGCGACATCGCGTATTCCTCTGAAGAGAAGCAGACGGTAACGACCGATGCGCTCGGCCGCAAAACCGTTTACCAATACGACGAGCGGTACCGTAAAACGTCGATAACGTATCCGGATGGGACATCCGAACGGTTCCTATACGACGTGAACGACAATACGATACAAATGACCGATCGGCGCGGCGGTGTTTGGGACTACATGTATGACGGCAGCGGCAATTTGATCCGCGCCAAGGACCCGGAAGGATATCAGACGGAAATCCGCTACAACGGCTTCAATCTTCCGGAAGAAATCATTGATCCGCTTGGGCACAAATCGCAGCTTGCCTATGATAATAAAGGCAACCTTACCGCGATTACGGATGCTAGCGGCCGGGTGTCCACCATATCCGTAGACAAGCGGGGGATACCTGAATCGATTGTTAATCCGAAAGGCGAGACGACTGCGATCAAGAATGATCAGTATGGGTTCGCCCAGATCATTACGGATCCGCTCGGCAACCGTCAGGAGATGGTCCGCGACCCGCTGCACCGCGTAACCGAGTTTATCGATGCGCTTGGGCAGCGAACGAAGCTGGAATATGACCCAAGGGACCGGGTCACAGCCCGCATTGATCCCCTGGGGCATGCGGAGCGGTATGAATACGATAAGGACAGCAATCTAACCGGTTATACCGACACTGCCGGGTCACGGACTGTATACGAGTATGACAGCTTCGCCAGAGTGAAGGCGGAAACCGACGCAATGGGCGGAACCACCCGCTATTCATATGACGCGGTAGGCAATCTCACGAAACGGACCGATGCGAAAGGAGCCGAGACGGTCTATACCTACGACGACAGTAACCGGATTGCGTCTGCAACCGATCCCGAGGGGAATGTCAGCCGTTATGAGTACGACGGCAACGGTAATCTGATTCGTTCCATTCAACCGAATGGCGGTGTCACTCATATTGAATACGAGGGGCGCAATCTTCCGGTGAAGGTAACCGATGCGGAAGGCGGCGTATCGGCGTTCAGCTACGATGCAGCGGGCCGTTTGACGCAGGAAACCGATCCGCTCGGACATACTGTCGTATACACCTACGATAGTTTGGGACGATTGGCCGCACAGACCGACGCTTTGGGGCAGTCGACGAGTTATGCGTATGACGAAGCGGGACGTATGATTCAGACCACCTCGCCAAACGGCGCTAAGTGGCAGCTGGATTATGACCCGCGCGGTCTGCTTGTGAAGGTTACCGATCCACTTGGACAAGTATCGAAGATGAACCGGGATGCGCTTGGCCAGGTTGTCGGGGCTATTGATGAAGCGGGGAAGGTCACGGCCTATCAATACGACCCGCTGGGCCGGGTCACTAAGATGATCGATCCGCTCGGCCGTGCCACCGAAATGGCATATGATGCCCGCAGTAAGATCGCTGAACTGAAGGATGCCAAGGGACAGACGACGAAATACGGCTATGACCCGCTCGGCCGTCTGTTGCAGGTGACCAATGCGCTTGGGAGCACGACTGCATACGGGTATGACGCAATCGGCAATATCGCCTCCAAGACGGATGCTTTGGGCCGCGTAACCGCCTATCAATATAACCGGCGGAGTGAGTTAATTCGGGAAATCGCACCGGATCAGCGAGTAACGGAGCTGGCGTACGACAGCATCGGCAATATGGTCGGCGTTACGCAGCCGGATGGCAAAGCGACCAGCTACAATTATGATCTGCTCAGCCGGTTGACGGGAATTCAGTATCCGGATGGCAAACAGGTCGGTTACCAATATGATGCCTCCGGCCGGAGAACGCAGATGACCGACGAGCTCGGTAATACCTCGTATACCTACGATGCGCTGAACCGGCTCATTGAGGTGAAGGATCCGTATGCGCGGACGATACGCTATGAATGGACGCCCACAGGTCAGCGCAGCCGTATCGAATATCCGGACGCGACATCAGTGAATTATCAATACGATCTGCTGGACCGGATGACGGCGGTAACGGATGCCGAAGGGAGAACGACCACTTATGCGTATGACGCACGGGGGTCGCTCGTCTCCAAAAGCTTGCCGACGCTGGGTAAAAGCACCTACCGGTACGACGATGCCGGCCAACTGCTTGAGATGTCGCACCGCAACCAGTTTGACAAGGTGCTGGAGCAGCTCACCTATGCCTACGATCCGGCAGGCAACCGGATCCGAAGCGAGCGGCTGTCGGACGGCAATGATGAAGACGATCAGGACGCGAGCGACAGTCAGGAGCGGCTCGTCACGGATTATGCCTACGATGCATTAAACCAGCTTGTACAAGTGCAGTCGCAGAATGCCATGTCCGCGGATCTGCCGGCAAGCACTCGCTACCAATACGACGCAGTAGGGAACCGTACGGAGAAGTCGAACAGCTGGGGCGACCTGACCGATACCGAGACTTATACGTACGATGCGGCCGACCGGCTGCAGAAGTTAACAAGCGGAAGCGAGATCAACAATTACCTGTACGACCCTCGCGGCAATCTGCTGCAGGTGATGCAGAGTCGCTTGCAGCTTCCGGAGCTCTCGGTACAGTCCAGCGTCTATGATCCAACCGTTACGAGCAGCGTTTATGACGGTGCCGGGACAGGGGCAGAGGAAGACGACAGTAATCCGGTTGGAGCAGCAGTAGAAGCAGGGGTATGGTCGGAGCCGAAAGTCACCGAACAGTATGTCTGGAACGGTGCAAACCGATTGATCCAGCAGACCAATGAGGGCGGTGACATTACCCGCTATGCCTATGACGGCGACGGCAACCGGATGAAAATGACGATCGACTACGCCCATGGCGGTAAAGGCAATGGTAATGGTAATGGTAATGGCAACGGCAACGGGAACGGGAATGGAAATGGGAATGGAAATGGTAATGGATCAGCGAATTGCCATGTCGTACCGCCTGGCTTCATACCGCCCGGGCTTGCCAAGAAATGCGGCCAGTTCGACGAGGAGTATCCGGACATGCATCCCGGAGGTCCGCGGGATGGTTGGGAGAAGCAGTACAAGAAAGAGCATTGGGAGCTGTATTTCACCAACGATGTGAGCATGGCTCTGCCTGAGCCTTTGCAAGTGACGGAGGCCGACAGCAGCAAATGGAAACAATCGTATGTATATGGAGCGGGCGGCGAACGGCTCAGCATGACCTATCTGCCGGCGAATGATCCGAACAACGGCTGGGAACCGAATCCGGGCGACGGCGGCGCCGAACCGGGCGCGCAGCCCAAGACGTTATGGTACATGCAGGATGTGCTTGGGAGCACGATCGGTCTGGTAGAGAAGGACGGCCGTGTATCTTCACGCTATCATTATGACGAATTCGGTGTGCCGCTGGACGGCAAGAAGTTCGACCTGAACTGGCCGGGACCGGATAACCTGTTCGGCTATACGGGATTGGGTTATGATTATAGCAGCAGCCAAACCTATGCCCGTGCACGCTATTACCAGCCAGAGTTAGGGCGGTTTATTAGTGAGGATACGTATAAAGGCACGCTGTGGAATCCGCAGAGTCAGCATGGGTATGCGTATGTTTGGAATAATCCACTAATTTATACAGATCCGACAGGACATTGTGTCTCTTGCTTTTATACTCCTGACCCAGGTCCTATTGGTCCAACAAATTTCGACCCTAATATTGACATTGATGCACCAACATATTCAGTTCAAGATATTGCTGACTTTCTTATTGTTGATGACATCAAGACTATTCTTGACCCAAAGGCGTCTACTTTTGATAAGGTTCTTGCCACAGCAGGATTTGTACCAGTTGGTAAGTTAATCAAAGGTGGTAAACTAGTTGTAAAATTAGCAACCAATGAAGGCAAGCAAATTGAAAGAGCCGTTGAGTTTACAGAAACAAATCAAAAATATTGGAATTCTGCTAAAATCCCATGTAATTGCTTTGTTGCCGGGACGAAAGTTCTTACAGATGAAGGGGAGAAACCTATTGAGGAAATCGAGGTAGGGGATAAGGTTCTCTCAAAAAATGAAGTAACAGGCGAACAGGATTACAAGGAAGTCACGCATCTGTATCGAAATGATAAGGAGATCACCTATGAACTTACGGTAGGCGATCAAATCATCGAAACAACCGAAAATCATCCGTTTTGGGTTGAAGGAAAAGGTTGGGTACTCGCGGCAGATTTACAGGTGGGGGATAAGCTACAACAAAGTAACGGGAATACGTTGAAAATCGACAAAATCAACAAAATAATACATGATGAGTTGGTTAAGGTATACAATTTTACTGTTGCTGATTTCCATACGTACTATGTTAGCAGTTTGGGAATATGGGTTCATAATATTTCGTGTGCTGAAATTAACTGGAAAGGGTTTAGTAACGGAAAATTAAAAACACATTACGAAAAGCATAGACATGAGTTTGGCAATATAACTCAAAATGAGTATTTAAAACGAGCAAAAGGTTTCGCTGCAGAAACAAATTCTGCATTTAAAGAAGAAGTAGTCGGTAGCTTTTTAGTAAAGTACGATCCTTCAACAGGCCGTGTACTTATTGGACATATTAATAGCCGTGAGATAAGAACATTTTATATTGACGATGGTCGTGATGCGGATGCGTTCCAAGCGGCAAAGGATCTTGCGGCTTCAAAAAGTGGATTGTAAAGCGAGGTGTAACAATTGGACCGTGAAGAAGCAATTTTCCTTATTATCAAAAATACTATTGACAGTATGCCCAATTCGGTAAGGTATGAAGTGTTATTAAATTGGTGGGGAATAGATCAAGAAGATGCGGTTTTCAATAATTTACCGGAATTGCTTAAGCATGAAATATTGAATTCTCATGGACCACCTGAGTATGTTATGGACGATAAATACAATTCACTTATTTTCGAAGCCCTAAAAGTCAAATATATTGGGGTTAGGAATGATTTTTTATCTAAAAGAGTTTCAGAGATATTACATTCAAGTCATGAGGTAGAGGGAGTGCAAGAGGAACTAATTACTTGTCCTTGTTGTGACTATAAGGCGCTTCCAACAAAAGGCGAGTATGATATCTGCCCGGTATGTTTTTGGGAAGATGATGGGAACACAGACCCAAAATACTTTAGTTCGCCTAACCACATGACCCTTGCCCAAGCCCGTGAGAATTTTACTAAACTTGGTGCAGTAAACGAATCCTCGTTACAATTTCTTGAAGTAGATAGGCTTGAGATGTATAGCAAACAAATGTAGAAATATGATTGGCCTTGAGGGATAAATCCTTCAAGGCTTTCTTTTTAACCCACCCAGTGCCGAATGAATCGGGCGGCAAGTCCCGAATGAACTTAACCCTCATTGCCCCCGTATAATAATCCTCTAATATGCCTGTACGCACATGCAATGCTTGAATAATATAACCCTTTACCACAATCCTCTAACTTAGCAAGAGCCCCAATATCATCAGATACCATCATGTCTTGCTCCGAAAACCTTATCTTCGTTTTCTCACGGTTTTTCTGAAATAAGATGAAATACGCAAAATTGCATCGCAACTCTTGTATGGTTCAATTCGATAGAGACGGTGAAATCACATCAGCAACTTTACCGTGACATACCGCGACCATAGATAGTGAGAGGACTTTATTTTGCTCCGCAAATATTGCAGTATTTGAAACGATGGTTTTGGTGTAAGGATAACCTGGCAACGTGCCAGTTGACATATACAGGTAAGACAACGTGTAGGCTAGCCACCTTGCCCTCTAATTATAGACGGGAATTCGTTAAAAAATTTCCGGTGGGGGCTGAACATGGAAGGTATGAAAGTATCAAAATTGACTGTATTGTAGTTGACTTTACGGACGTGTATTGGACGTTCTTCAATCCGCTTCGCCAGTGGCTTTGTGACTACTATAACGCCGCATTTTACGTGATGGACAAGGGATTTAAATACCGAGTACGAGTGAGGGAGGGTAAGCACTGGGCATATCTCTCGTATCAACTCGTTTATGCCCGTCTAGCAAGGAAGCATACGCTTCGGCTAGAATGCCCACCCGATTCTCTGATTCACTTCCAGTTTTGGATTTCGGAGATTGGAAATAACGCAACGGACATTCTGCATGTTCATTCAGAAGTGGCGTTCGACATTCCTTTGCCCTTGTCTAAACTGTTCGTCCTGTCATTGACTGGGCGGAACATGAAGAAGAGAAAGGGGACATTCTACTCCAACAAGCGACATCAGCGGCAAGTAGCCGGATATTGCCGAGTTGGGCAATTGTCAGATCCCAAGGGAGACCCGTTTATTAGAAATTTGATGTATGATTTGTCTATCTTAATTTCTGCTTATTTAGGTGGTAAAATAGCGAGAAGGGTAAAAAATAAGAGGCTATAATTATCAGATTCTCAAACCAACTTTTGTTTTGTCTATAGGAACGCTTCCAAATTATTATTCTAATAGACGGTTTAGCAATATAATTTATGCCGGAGAGTATATGTAAATGTAAGAGAGCAAGGACAGGTAATCCTTGCTCTCTTTTGATAACAGGCATAGGTCCTTAGGCGTTCCTAACCTTAAAACCGCTCCAACACCAGCTTGCCGATCATGTCTCCGGCGAGCAATTTCTCATGCGCCAAGCGCAGATTGGCCGCATTGATCGGTTCCAGCCGCTGAGTCAAAGTCGTCTTCACTTTACCGGAATCGATCAGTTCGGATATCTTGTTTAATAGATGGTGCTGCTCAATCCTGTCATGCGTTTGGAATTGGGATCTTGTAAACATTAGCTCCCAGTGAAACGACACGCTCTTGAAGAAGATCAAGTCAAGATTAAGCGGATGCTCGGCAGGAACGATGGAGCATATTTTTCCTTGCGGAGCGATCACCTCAGCCATATTGTCCCAATGACCGGCTGTATCGTTCAGGCAGAATATATAATCGACCTTCTCGAAGCCAAGTTCCCCCAGCTGGGGAGCGAACTCCTTCCTATGGTTGATAATGAAATCCGCTCCGTGCTCTCTGGCCCACTGGGACGATTCCGCTCTCGATGACGTACCGATAACCGTCAACCCCGCGAGCTTGGCCAGCTGAGTCGCAATGGAGCCGACGCCGCCCGATGCGCCGATGATTAGAATTGTTTTGCCCCGATTCTCTTGTTCGTTATGGCTGATTCCCAAGCGGTCGTGCAGCCCCTCCCAAGCGGTAATGGAAGTGAGCGGCATAGCTGCGGCTTGCGAAAAATCCAGACTTACCGGTTTTCTCCCCACAATCTGCTCATCCACCAGTTGGAATTCGCTGTTACAGCCGGGACGAACCACGCTCCCTGCGTAATAGACTTCATCTCCGGGCTTAAATAACGTACATTCGGGTCCCACCTGTACTACTATTCCGGCTGCATCCCAGCCGATGATTTTGGGAGTTTCATGATCGTCGTTGCCCCTTGCCCGAACCTTCACATCGGCCGGGTTCACGGATATGGCTTTCACTTCCACCAAGAGGTCCTGGCCTGTCGGCAAAGGCTTTTCCAGTTCGAGATCAATAAGACTTTCAGGATCGGATAATGGAAGAGTACGGTAAAAGCCCACTGCCTTCATTGTTTGATGACTGTTCATATTTTTTTCATCCTTTCAGCTCGCTATATGTTACGATTAAATTATATGATGTATATTTACTTTAAAAAAGTACGCATATTTTTATTATATAGTTATAAAAATCATACCATTGGAGGAATACAGCGCTATGGCGGATCAAAAAAAGAAATGCAGTGCGACAATGGACGGATGTCCAGTCGAAACAACTCTGGATGTTATAGGAGGGAAATGGAAAGGGATAATTCTCTATCATCTTATTGGCGGCACGAAGCGATTTAATGAATTCCGGCGGCTTTATCCCAGACTTACGCAGTTTATGCTTACCTTACAGCTGCGGGAGCTTGAACGGGACGGTATTATTCACCGGGAAGTGTACAGAGAAGTTCCACCGAAAGTGGAATACTCGCTGACTGAGTTCGGAAGAACGCTGGAACCGATCATATTAGGGATGAAGAAGTGGGGGGAGTCCCATAAGCCCAGACTTGACGAAGCCCGAACGCAAACGAATGAGGCTTGAATGCCCCGCATCCGCAAATGCAAAAAAAAGAGTCCGCTATGACGATACATGGCGGGCTCTTTTGTGTAAATAACAGAGGAGGCATAAATTGGCGGTAACCGTAACTTCTTGTATTTGGCGTCATATTGTGGTTGCCAAGCTGATACATATTCAATAGGTCATATTTCATTATTAGGAGGGATCTGGTTGAACAAAGGCCGTCTGAGTTACAGCGAGGTGGCAAGGTCGGAGCTTTTCCGCAGGCTGATGGCAAAGAAAAAACGGTTTATTATCCCGATGACACTGTTCTTCCTGGCGTTTTACATTACTCTTCCGGTTATGACATCTTACTTCGATGTCTTGAACCGGGAGGCTGTCGGCTCGATAACGTGGGCATGGATCTTTGCTTTCTCCCAATTTATCATGACGTGGGTATTGTGCTATCTCTACACGAGAAAATCGGTTGAATTCGATGCGCTTAGCGAAGAGCTTAAACGGCAGGTACAACATAACACAAAGGAGGGATAATTCATGAGTACGGCGCTTCTGCTCTTTCTCGTCATTGTGGCCGGGACGCTTGTCATTACCTACTATGCTTCCAAAAAAACAAAAACGGCCAGCGA
Source organism: Paenibacillus sp. sptzw28 (assembly GCF_019550795.1). Lineage (NCBI taxonomy): Bacteria > Bacillati > Bacillota > Bacilli > Caryophanales > Paenibacillaceae > Paenibacillus > Paenibacillus sp. sptzw28. Next base: position 12,150 of record NZ_CP080545.1, on the reverse strand, counting down.
GTTTTACACAGCCGGGGGAGGACTGACGGGCTGGCAGAACGGACTGGCCATTGCCGGAGATTACATGTCGGCCGCTTCTTTCCTCGGCATTGCGGGAATGATCGCATTGTTCGGGTTCGACGGTTTCTTTTACAGCATCGGATTTCTGGTCGCTTATCTGGTCGTGCTCTATTTGGTGGCTGAACCGCTTCGGAACCTGGGTAAGTATACGATGGCGGACATGATCGCCGCCCGCTTCGATAACAAGAAGATCCGCGGTGTCTCGGCGCTGAACTCGGTGGTCATATCGATCTTCTATATGATCGCGCAGCTGGTCGGCGCCGGTGCGCTTATTTCGCTGCTGATCCCGGCCCTCGATTATACGAGCTCCGTACTCATCGTCGGCGTTCTGATGACCGTCTATGTGGTCTTCGGAGGAATGACCGCGACAAGCTGGGTGCAGATCATCAAATGCGTGCTCCTTATAGCCGGGACCTTGATTATTTCGCTGATAGTTCTCGCGAGGTTCGACTTCAATATCCTGCAAATGTTCAGTGAGATGCGGACAGCGACTCCGCTGAAGGAGGCGTTCCTGAACCCGGGCAATAAGTTCGCGAACGGACTCGACACCATTTCGCTTAATCTTGCCCTTGTATTGGGAACTGCGGGATTACCGCATATCCTGATTCGGTTCTTCACGGTCAAGGACGCGCCGACAGCACGGAAATCGGTCGTCGTCGCGACCTGGGTAATCGGTTTGTTCTATGTCATGACGCTCTTCCTTGGCTTCGGGGCCGCGGCATTCGTCGGCGAGAGCGCGATTGTCGAGGCGAATGCCGCGGGCAATATGGCGGCGCCGCTCCTTGCGAGAGCTCTTGGCGGCGAATTTCTGTTCGCCTTCGTCTCGGCGGTCGCATTCGCAACGATTCTGGCCGTTGTTGCCGGTCTGGTGCTCTCTGCGGCATCGGCATTCGCGCACGACTTCTACAGCCATATCGTCCGGAAGGGTAAAGCGAAGGAGAAGGAGCAGATGAAGGCGGCCAAGCTTGCTTCCGTCGGCGTTGCGGTGATCTCGATCCTGCTCGCGTTGTTTGCGCAGAAGCTGAATGTCGCATTCCTGGTGGCTTTGGCTTTTGCCGTGGCGGCCAGCGCGAACCTGCCTGTTCTCGTATTCACCGTATTCTGGAGGAGATTCAATACCTCGGGAGCGGTGACCGGAATGCTCGTGGGTCTGCTGAGCGCGCTCATTCTTGTAGCGGTCAGTCCCAATGTATGGAGTCCGGATCCGGGCAAAGCGATTTTCACCGGCACTCCGCTCATCACCCTCACGAACCCCGGCATCATCTCGATCCCGTTGGGGTTCCTCGGGGCGTTTGTGGGCACTTTTCTCTCCTCGAAGCGTAATGATGCGAAATTCGATGAAATACTGGTGAAGGCGAACACGGGTATTCGCGAGCTGACATAGGCCGCAGCCCGCCTCATGCCCGGCAATCAAGTATCCCGCAGCATGCAGATGCATGCCCGGCAGGAAGTAGCCGCAGCAGACAGCAGAAAACCCTGATCCCCCCACGGATCAGGGTTCTTTCGTTTCGTTGCGCATCGGCTCAGCGCCTTTTGCTACGCCGTCCGGATTTCCTTTGCCGTAGTACCTTTTCCACGACTTTTTTCATTGAGGTTCCGGCACGATTCCATGTATATTTAAGCACGCTCCGTCTGCCCAGCCGTCCTTTTCTCTTGCATAGTAGAGGGTTCTTATACGCCGTCCTCATCTGTTTTCTCAAGCTGCCGATAACCGGTTCCGCCCAGAGCTGGCCTCTCTGCGCGAACAAATGACGGAATTGGCGGGAAATCGAGTGTCTGCTGTTCATGCTGGAGGCGGGATTTCTTAATTTATACTTGATGAAAAACGAGTTATTCCCCCTTAAGAAATCCATATGTCCGCCCCAGCCTGTAGCGATGGACGGGAACGCCGCTGGATAACGATTCGAGGAACGGCAGACCGACTCCTTCGCCTCTTGTAGGGAGTACAAATACATGTCCGAGCGTATAAATCCGTTTATGCTGATTCGGCCGCAGACGCCTTGCAATAATCGTAACAGGCGCCGTTTTTTTGCGGATACCAAGTCTCTTTTTGTATATTTGAATTCGGTTTTTGATCCATCTTTCATTCTCGAAAGGCGCATAGCCGTTCGTCTTGATGACCAGAAGTGTCCGATCGGCGGCGGAGAATTCTTCCCAGTAGGCCCTTAACAATGCTTCCGGATTTTTGCGGTGTTGGAAGCCAAACACGGACACGAAGATAAATTTGCCTCTGGATCCGGGTACCGGCAGCTTCTTATTCGCGGGAGTAAATAGTTTGGTGTTGACTCCGTGAGGAACGATGAATACGGGTACCTTAACGCCGCTGTTTTTCATTGCCCGTTTGTTTTTGAAGCGAGGGGACGCAAATCGCATCGAATTTATTCATGTTCGGCAGCCACCGTTTAGGAATCCTTGATGTCTCCCAAACGGTATTAAGATTGATCACCTTCGCTGTATTTGCATGGTCTTGACCGTTTATTTACTATGCTTATCATATGTCCGTCCGGACGAAACGGGCACCGTACAATCCTGCATTTACCAAAGCTTATCCCCGCGTTAAAAGAGGTCGTACAAATCTCCAATATAGTGAGAGGGCAGTCTATTTGTAAAGGAGATGAATGATAAGTGAAGAAAGGTTGGATCGTGCTTGCTGTTTCACTGTCTCTCCTCGTATCGTCGCCTGCTCTGCCCCAGGTTGCAGCCACACCGAATGCCGCTCCGCCAGAGGCTGATGATTCGAGATTGAAACCGCTCACCGGTGAAGTGGCGGTTATTGCGCACCGGGGAGCATCGGCATATGCTCCCGAGCATACGCTGGAGGCTTACACACAGGCGATTCAATTGAAAGCGGACTACGTCGAGCTCGATTTGCAGATGACCAAGGATGGACGGCTGGTTGCCCTGCATGATGAAACGCTGAGTAGAACGACGAATGTGAGACAGCAGTACCCGGACCGGTCGCCATGGTCGGTGAAAGACTTCACACTGGAGGAAATCAGCCGTCTTGATGCCGGTTCCTGGTTTAACGAGAAATATCCGAGCGCAGCCGACAAGAAATATACCGGACTTAAAGTGCCTACGCTCGAAGAAGCTGTCGAACTGGTGGAGAAGCTTGGCAGCGGCAAGGCAGGCCTCTATATCGAAACGAAAGCGCCTGATGTTTATCCCGGCATGGAGGAGAAGCTGGTTGACGTCCTAAAGCACTATGACCTCATCGATAAAGGTAATGTAATACTTCAGTCCTTCAGCGAGGCGAGCCTTCGCAAGCTCAAATCCCTGGCGCCTGCTCTGCCTCTTGTGCAGCTTTATTCGGCGCAAATGCTGGCAGGCAAAGATGTCTACACCGAGTTTGCACGCATTTCGGATTATGCCGCGGGAGTCGGCCCGACGCAAAGTGTCGTGGTGCCGAAGCTCATGGATGCCGCCCATCAATACGGGCTCTTCGTACACCCGTATACGGTGAACACGCAGGATCAAATGGTACATCTGCTTTCCCTGGGTGTGGACGGTATGTTTACGAATAATTCCGACCTCCTGGCAGAGCTGCTGACGAAGCCATATATTTCACACGGGACGGCGAGCGGAGATATAACGGACTCGTCAGCAGAGTTGTGGGCGCGGGCTAACGAGGAATCCAATGTTCAGTTTGAAGTTTCGACCGATCCTGCTTTTATGAAAGAAACCGTCATCAAGAATGAGCGCGCTGACGCTGAGCGTGATTTCACGGTAGAGGTGCAAGTGGACGGACTGAAGGCGGACACGGTTTATTATTACCGAGCTCAGGCCTTGCCGGGCCAGTATTCGGTGAGCGGATCGTTCCGAACGGCGCCAGAGCAGGGAAGCGTTAAGCCGCTAAGCTTCGTCTGGGGCGGAGACACCGGCGGCCAAGGCGAAATCCCGCCTTTTCAATCCTTCAGGTCCATGGCTGCATTAAATCCGGACTTCTTCCTGTTCAGCGGGGATACCATCTATGCGGACAATAAAACGCCGGCCGTTCCGAATCCCCCATCGGACAGCGTGGAGGATTTCTGGGCGAAATACAAGGAAAACCGGACGGATTCCGGCTTCCGCAGCCTTCTGCAGAAGACCGGCACGTACGCGATCTGGGACGATCATGAAGTGACCAATGATTTTTCCGGTCCGTCTGAGCCCCTCACTCCGCTTGGCCTGAAGGCCTTTAAAGATTACTGGCCGGTATCCGCCGAGCGCAGTTCTGCGGACAAGCTGTACCATGCATTCTCGTGGGGCGATACGACGGAACTTATTATTCTTAACAATCGGAGCTACCGCGACCCCAATACCAAGGCTGACGGCCCGGATAAGACAATGCTCGGCGAGGAACAGCTGAACTGGCTGCTGGAGCAGCTGCAAACTTCGGACGCCATGGTTAAGCTGGTTGCTACATCCGTACCGATCTCCATACCGACCGGCAAGGCTAACAAAAGAGACGGATGGGCGAGCGGAGGCGGAGCGGACTCGACTGATCCGACCGGTTATGAGACCGAATTCCGCAAAATATCGGATTTCATAATTGAAAAGGGAATCAAAAACGTCTATTTCGTTACGACCGATGTTCACTACGCGAACATTATTCAGTACGATGCCAACGGTGACGGAAAAGCCGATTACCGGGAGCTGATCAGCGGCCCGATAGGCGCTGCGAAGGGTGCCCCAGGCACGCTCGACCCTACGTTCGGACCGGAACGTCTGTATGCGGAAGGAGGCTTCTTCAACTTCGGAGCAAGCCGGATTGATCCGGAGCACAAGCAGTTCACAGTGGAAATCCGTGATGAATCCGGTAAGGTCCGCTTCAGCCAGACTTTCCCGATCGAAGGCTAAAACAATTTCCCCGTTCGGCCCCCCGCCAAATAGAAGACACTGTCTCCGACAAGGCAGTGTCTTCTATGTATACTTATCCCGAAGTGGCAAATAATACTACAAATCCAAAATCGAAGGAATGATGATTCATGGGATTTGTAGTATTTTTCTTTGCAGCATGGTTGGCTATCTTTGTTCTTTTTGCTATGAGAAAAAGCCTTAGCACCAGCGAGAACACCTTCATATTCCTGCTCGTTCTGATCATCAGTATTAACGTATCATGGATTATTACCCAAGAGTTAAAATATGTCCGGTTGTCGAACAATGGTCTTAATTACACCGGGTACCTTTTGAACAGAAGTGTGCTCATTCCCGCGCTTTATGTGGTCCTGTTCAATTTGATTTACAAGTCGAAATCAATCGCAGCGGCTTTGCTCTTCGCATTCGTTTTTGCCGGTGCGGAGCTTTGTCTGAATGGGCTTGCACGGAATTATCATATCTGGACCTATGCACAATGGAGCTATGTTTATGATGCGATATTTATCGGTTTGACCCAGATCGCAGTATTCTTGCTGCATCGTTTGTTCAGAAGCTCGTTTCGTCCGGAGGTGAAGCATTCATGATTTTATGGGTCCGCTTTGACAGCAACGAATGGTTTGTACTGGTCATGCTGCTCGTTTTTTTCGCCGCTGTTTATTTTCTGCCGAAGAGATTGCCCCGAAGCTTGATGATTCTGGGACTGATATGGGGGTTTGCCAGCGCGACCCTGTTTGATTTTACGATCGGCGGCGGTTTGATGGACTTTTATAAAGTGAACGATTCGAACCGGTATGAGCTGACTGATCTGCTCACGTACGTTATGTTTGCTCCATTCGGCTATTTCTTCATTTATTTCTATGACCTGCTCAAAATCAACAAGAGAACGTTTCTTCTTTATGTGTTAGCGTGGTCCGCTGCAGGCATGGCATTTCAATGGCTGGCTGCGTGGATGGGCATGACCCATTATCAGCATGGATACAGGCCGGCATATAATTTCGGTGTATTTCTAACCGTTCAGACGGCTACCGGATTGTATTATGAGTATTTGAGAAAGAGAAAATCCATTGTTAGACACCGGGAGAAGTCTTCCAGGCTGCATCTGAACCGCAGCTTTCCCAGGTGAAGCAGGTCTGCCCAATGCAGGGAAGAAAGGAGCTTTGCCGCTGAAATAAAGCGGCAAAGCTCCTTTTTTACGGTCAAACTACGCTCGTTTCGTTCCACACAGTCGAAGCTCGGCCGCTGCCACATTACGCTACTTCGCTTTGCCGCCCTTCCACTTATCCTTCAATGGCACGATGCGGTTGAAAACCCGTTTCTCCGGTGTAGAGTGCTTGTAGTCAACACAAAAGTACCCGTGCCTCATAAATTGAAATTTGCTTTCAAGTGAGGCATCTGCAAGCACGGGCTCAACCAGGCAGTCCGTAAGCAGGGTCAGGAAATCCGGGTTTATTTGGTCCTGCCAGGCTGCTTCATCGTCCTGAAGGGCTTCCTCATCCAGCAGCAGCTTGTCGTATAAGCGGACATCGGCCTTGACGGCATGACACTCCGATACCCAGTGTATCGTTCCTTTCACCTTTCGGCTGGAAAAGCCTGTACCGCTCTTGGTAAGCGGGTCATAGGTGCAGTGAAGCTCGGCAATCTCCCCTGTGTCAGGATCTCTGATGATGTTCTCGCAGGAGATATAATAAGCGCCCTTAAGCCGGACCTCTTGGCCGGGGGCGAGTCTTTGAAAACCCGCAGCTGGGTGTTCCATAAAGTCCTCTTTCTCGATATAGAGCACTCTGGAGAAAGGAACGAGCCGGTCGCCGAGCGACGGATCCTCGGGATTGTTCGGAAGGGCCAGCTCCTCCGACCGGTCTTCCGGATAGTTGGTCAGAATCACCTTCAGCGGACGAAGAACGGCCATTACAACAGGGACCGCAGCCTTCAAGTCGTCTCTGAGCGTATGCTCGAGCATAGCGATATCAACAGTGGTGTAATCTCTGGCGACGCCTATCTCCTTCAAGAAGGCTTTGATGCTGCCGGGCGTAAATCCTCTTCTCCGCAGTCCTTTGAAGGTGGGCAGCCTTGGGTCATCCCAGCCGTCCGCGTATCCGCCGGAGACCAGCTCCCGCAAGTATCTTTTGCTCGTGACCGTTCCTGTAAGGTTCAACCGGCCGAACTCCCTTTGCCTCGGAGCAGGGGAGATTTCGAGCGTATTCAGCACCCACTCGTACAAGGGACGGTGGTCTCTAAATTCGATCGAGCACAGCGAGTGTGTGATTCCTTCAATGGCATCCTGCAGCGGATGGGCAAAATCATACATCGGATAAATACACCACTCTTCGCGGGTCCGGTAATGGGGCGCATGGATGATTCGATACAGAACCGGATCCCTCAGATTGATGTTAGGCGATGCCATATCGATCTTCGCCCGCAATACTTTGGAGCCGGTAGCGAATTCGCCTTTCCTCATTCTCTCCAGCAAATCGAGATTTTCTTCCTTCGTCCGGTTCCGGTACGGACTGTCTTGGCCACCCTTGGTCAAGGTTCCTCTGTATTCATGAATCTCCTCCGCACTCAGGTCACAGACGTAAGCGGCGTGCTTGTCGACCAGACGAACCGCATAATCATAAATTCGGCTGCTGTAATCGGACCCGTAGAAGATGTTGTTTCCCGGGTCAAACCCGAGCCATCGCATATCTTCGATGATGGAGTTGACGTATTCCATATCCTCCTTCAGCGGGTTAGTATCGTCGAAGCGCAGATGAAACACGCCTCCATATTTTGCGGCCAGCGAGTAATTGATGTTAATGGCATAAGCGCTGCCGATATGCAAATATCCGTTCGGTTCCGGGGGGAAGCGGGTAAATATGCTTTGCCCGGGACTCATCTCATGCTCCAAGTCATGTTCAATCATCAGTTCCAGGAAATTCGGCGCTTCCTGTCCGCTTGACGGCTTCTTTATATCCATAGCTGTGGCACCTCCGTAGTTATTTCACGACATTAAATGCTGCTGCAAAATAAAAAAACTCTCACCCCCAAGACTTGTCGGTCTTGGGGACGAGAGTACAATTTCGTGGTGCCACCCCAGTTCAATCCGCATGTCGCCATACGGACCTTATCAGGTACGGCCACTAGCGGGCGATACCCCAGCTCTGTAACAGGAGCTCCTGTCATAGCCTCCCCATATGCATGGCAAGGATCGGTATGAGGCTCGGAGGCTTGTTTCAATAAAACCTTCTTTACCCCTTTTCAGCTGCCGGGGCTCTCTGGTCAAAGAAAGCGTTTATTTACTCTTCTCGTCATCGCCGGTAATTTTTTGAATTATTTAACAACTTACACCAATGCGTAAACGTTGTCAACCTTGGCGTTTGTCAAATTACATTACCGCCGTTCAAGAATCCACCCAACCTTTAAGGGGCCGCCATGTTCTGAATGGTTGGCTCTTTTTTCAGAACAATCACCAGCCGTTTCACTTTCTTTGTTTTCTCGGCCAGCGATACGATTCCACGTGCTCCAGCATCGTATGAAAGACGACGCTCCACTGTTGCTCGCTCAGCGTACAGACAGGTTCATGACGGTCGGTGCCAATGTTCTTGAGCAGATGTTTCAACTGGGGCGGTGTGAAAATTCCCTTCAGCGCCTCATGAATCGGCATCATCGGAAACTTCAGTCCATACTCGGCTAATGCCGAGAACCGCTCATGGTGATGAGGCGCAATGAAGGGATTCTTTTTCCTCCGAACATGGAAGATGGCCGAGTCCACGCTTGGCTGAGGCGAGAAATGACTCCGCGAAACCACCCTTACCAATTCCATTTCATATCGCATTCTCCATGTAAGTATGCGTGGGTTACGGACCCTGGTTTCCGTGAGCCCCAAAGCTGCGCCTCTCTCGATAATGAGTACCGCGCTCTGAAATGAACTCACCGGAGGATCCAGAAGCTTCCTCAGAATAGGGGTAGTCAGGAAGAAAGGTATATTCGCGACGACACAGTAGGGGCCCCCAGGCATGCGCGTTTCCAGAATATCTTTCTCTACAACCGTAATGCTGGAATAGCCTTCAGTCCTTCTGCGCAGCGACTCCGCTAAACCGGGGTCGTTCTCGACCGCCAGCACTTTACCGGCCTTCTCGGCGAGCAGCAGCGTTATCGCACCTGCTCCGGCCCCGATATCGACAACGGTACCGAAGGCGTGAATGCCGGCTTTACTAATCATCTCCATGATGATTCGGTTGTCGTGCAGGAAATGCTGGCCGTGGACCCTGATCGCCTCCCGGTCTTGTCGCAACCGGGACTTAAAACAATGCCGTTTTTTCATATTCGTTCTCCTCCGTTACCTTGGGAAAATAAAAACACAGGCCGGCACTGCCTGTGTTTCTCGGGAACCGGAAGAGGATACGGCAAAAAAATCCGCAAGGAAACAAGATACCTCACTTGCCGTTAAAATTGGCCTTCCATAGGGAAGAATGGACAACAGGACCGCCGGACAGACGGGTGAGATAAGCTTCATCATCCGAGCAGGCAGCAGTTGTTATCCCGTTCCATATAGATGTAAAAAAGGGCAGACCAAATCCGAGTTCCCTGCACACAGGCAGAGCCTTTGGGCACTATTCAATTAGCCGCGCAAAGTACGAACTCGAATAAATTGGTCTACCACACATAACCCTCCGTTCCTTAAATAAGTTTATTGGCGCAAGGAGCCTCAGCCCCTTGGATACAAGCTAGAGTTCAATGAACTCGCCGCGATATTTCTCATAATCGGCTGCCTTACACTCCAGCTTAAGCCGCGTCCCCTGTGGTTCATAGCTCGTCGATTGGACGTGGGCGTGCTCATTAAAGTAAGCCACTAACTGCCCTTGATCGAAGGGAATCACAACTTCACACTGTATATAGCCATTAAAGATCTGACTGCGGATCAATTCCGTAAGCTCGTGAATTCCGCTCTTTTCTCGGGCGGAGAGGTACACGCTGCCGTCATGAACCTGCGGGTATAAGTGATCGGTTAAATCCGTCTTATTGTAGGCGAAGATCGTCGGAATTTGGTCTGCGCCCAGTTCCTTTAACGTATCGTTGGTGACGGAGATGAGCTGTTTATACTCCGGGTTGGAATAGTCCACCACGTGAATCAGTAAGTCCGCCTCAGCGACTTCTTCCAGCGTAGAGCGAAACGCTTTGATCAGGTGATGGGGAAGCCCGCTTACGAATCCCACCGTATCGGTCAGCAGGAATGATTTATGGCCCGGCAGTTCGATGCTTCTGACCGAAGTTTCCAGCGTTGCGAACAGCATATCCCGGACAAAGACCTGTTTTTCCGGCCGCGGATTGTACGTTTCCACCATCACGTTCATTAGACTCGATTTGCCCGTGTTCGTGTAGCCGACCAGACAGACAACCGGGACTTTATTCTTCTGGCGCTGCTTCCGCTGTACTTGACGTCTGGAAACGAGCTTCTCCAGCTCGGCCTGCAAGGCCGTTATCCTCTCTTCAATTCGGCGCCGGTCGAGCTCCAGCTTGGTCTCTCCGGAGCCTCTATTCTTGAGGCCGGACCCGCCGCCTTGCCGCCCTAACGATTCACGAAGGCCGGTCAGACGCGGCAGCATGTACTGCAGCCGCGCGACCTCCACTTGAAGCTGCGCTTCTCTTGTTTTTGCCCGCTCGGCGAAAATATCGAGAATTAAGATCGTCCGGTCGATCACCTTCCGCTGCAAATACGCTTCGAGATTACGAAGCTGGGAAGGAGAGAGCTCATCGTTGAAAATAACGACAGGAGCGTCGTGGGCTTCAAGCATCGCGGACAATTCCGCGAGCTTCCCGGTCCCGATGTAATGCGAGGAGCCCACGCGATTTGCCTTCTGGTGCAGCTCGCCGGCCACTTCCATATTGCATGCGGCAGCCAGGCCGCGCAGTTCCTCCATCGAATAGGAAAAATCGGGTTGATTGTTAAGATTGACCCCGACAATAATCGCTTTCTGTTTCAGTTGTTCCATATTTCATCAGCCTCCAATGGTAATAAAGCAAATAAAAAAACACAGGCGGACTGCCTGTGTTTTCAGTAATTGGAAGAGGACATCAGAAAAACCGGCTAAGGAGACTGGTCCCTAAATACCGGAGTCATGGCCTTCATACGGAAAGAAGAACGAAAGAACCGCTGATGCGAATGATGGACTCCATCCTCCGTATGACAGCAAGCTGTTCACTTTCCAATATGAAATGTTCAATTCTAAAGGTTAACACGAAGAAGGAAGCTTGAATCGCCTCTTCGCGTAATCCGAAATAGGGTTACCTTTATAAATGGACAGACCAATCCTGAGTCCTCTGCACACAGGCAGAGCCTTTGGCAGTATTCAATTAGCTGCGCACAAGGATCTGACTCGGATATAATCTATCACACGGCAACCCTCCGTTCCTTAAAGTAAATCGAGTTTAACACATAAGTAAGTTTCTGGCAAACTCCAAAACCGTTATAATTGATTTCTGCCGGCTCGCGAATTCTGTTTAACGAATACTAGTGCGGGCGGGTTTAATTACCCCGCTGATACATGCCGCTTCCGGTATTCGCCTGGAGTAAATCCGGTCCATTTTTTGAATACGCGGTTGAAGGATGTGATGTTAGGATAGCCGATCTGTTTGCTGATATCGTTAATGTTCAAGCTCGTTCCGGACAGAAGTTCCTGTGCTTTGTGCATTCGGATCCGGTTTAAATGCTCGCTGAAATTCGTTCCGGTCTTCTCTTTAATATACACGGAGAGATAGGGACTCGACATATTGAGCTTTCCGGATAAATAGTCCAGGGAAAGCTCCTCCGCATATTGGGTTTCGATGAGCTCCATCACCCTCATGATGACCGGGTCGGTCGTCACATCCACTTTTTTCTCCTGTATTAGAGAAGCAGCATCCATAATCAGCCTGCTGAAAACTTCCTTGTACTCCTCCAATGTGTAGCAAGCCTTCAACTGATGCAGCATCGGCTTGAGCAGCCAGGAAGTGCTGGCATCGACTTTGTGCAGTTTCAAGCTCTGCTGAATCTTGGACGTCACTATGTCCGAGAAATGATGGAACTGTGAGATGGTGGCCTCATTGTTATACATCTCATCCAATGAACGTTCCAAAATCGACCATGCATCCTCCGCGTTCCCGTTATAGAAAGCGGCGCCGAGCTCCTGCTCCTGTACCGGGCTCAAGCTGAAGGAGACAGTCGGCATCCGTGGTTCAAACACGATTTGGGTGTCCTCCGCCAGACGCGCATGCCGG